>NZ_DBUF01000003.1:0-4699 GCF_002307755.1 Acinetobacter sp. UBA1297 | reverse complement strand
CGGTTTAAACGTAATGAGATGATGAGACCGAGACCGAGAAACAGGGTAATTATCACCGTTAAACCACCCCAGCCCCAGTTCTCCCAAACCAGCCCGCCACTACTGCCTAATACGCTTGAACCCAGATAGTAGCAGAACAGGTAAAGTGAAGAGCCGACTGCCCGATACTGTAAAGCCTGTACAGATACCCAGCTACTGGCTGTAGAATGTGCTGCAAAGAAAGAAAAGGTAAAAATCAGCAGACCCAGCAATATGCACCAGATTGAGGGAATCAGCATAATCCATAACCCCAAGATCATACAGATAAACATGGCTGGTAAAACTTTACCCCGACCATATTTACGACCCCAACCTGCGGCCCGCGGTGAACTATAGATGCCTGAAAGATAGGCAATTGAAATCAGGCCAATCCAGGCCTGAGAGAGTTCAAACGGTTTTTCCAGTAAATGATAGCTAATATAATTAAAGACCGTTACAAAACAGCCCATCAATAAAAAGCCTTCTGCAAACAGGAGCCTAAGTCTTGAGTCTGACAAATTTTTGGTGAATGACTGCTTAAACCTCGAAAAATTGATCGGATAAGGCTTGAAGTGCCGTGAAGCGGGCAAGGCAATATAAAATACAATAGCAATGATAAGGTTAAGCACACCAATGATCATTGTGGCAGTTTGCCAAGAAATAAAATCTAGTAGTACACCTGCAATGAGACGACCACTCATGCCACCAATTGCTGTCCCTGAAATATATAGCCCCATGGCAAAGCCGACATCTTTTTGTGCAATTTCTTCACCGATATAAGTCATGGCTACTGAAGCAACACCACTTACAGCCAGGCCAATTAACATTCGGGTATTTAAAAAAACTTCCCAGTAAGGCAGAAAGGAACTGACCAGCAACAATATTGAGGTCGAAAATAGGGAAATTGCCATAACCTGCTTACGACCATAACGGTCTGAAATCAGTCCGGCAAACAACAGGCCAAGTGCCAGTGCAATAGTGGAGAATGAGAGCGGGAAACTGCTATGGGTTGGACTGATAGCAAAGAACTTGGCAAGGAAAGGCATCATTGGCTGTACACAGTACAATGATGAAAATATGGCAAAGCCTGCCAGAAACAATGAAAGTAGAATAGCAAAAAAAGGGCGCGTCCCATACTCGATATAAGACTGCGACTCTACAGATTCAGACATAAAAGCTCCTTATGCCTGATGAGTATACGCCTGTTTAAATCAGTTTAAAGTGACTTGATTTTCACATAGACGAGCTTTACATATTTTTTCCAGACTAATATAAAGCTTTCGGCAACCGGATCTGGATAATTTCATTATCATCGGCAAGTTTAGCATTACGACCGCTCGAACCCGGAAAATTGTTATCATTTAACACGGTCAGGGTACGGCCATCTTCAATAACGACATCTTCAATAGTTTCAAATGGGAAAGCAAACTGTGTGCCTGTACCAATGTCTCCATCACGTACCGAAGTATAAAGCTGGTTCGGGTTTGCAATCTTAATTAAGTCCAGCAGTTCTTCACGCTCAATTACCTTGCCGGACTCACCCAGCTTGATCCTGATCAGCTTCTTATAGCCACCGAGATTATTCTGGCTGGCATCGCGCTCAATAATGATGCCTTCCTGATTATTAAAGAGCTGAAAGTCTCCAATCGCTGAAGCCTTGCTATCCAGCGCGAACAGATAATATTTTCCGGTATAGGATTTAGTCTTTAGATCAAACTGGGAAATAATCAATTGGCCGCTGGCATCACCTTTTAATGGTTTTTCCAGTAATGGATAAAGATATTGGCCATCCTTAGAAAGTGCCATGCCTTCAAATCCGCCACTTTGCTGAATCAATGGTTCGATATAGTTAATTCCTGCCTTGTTGAGCTGATTCTGTGGTGATCGTAGCTCCTGTCCTTTAACTAAAGGATGCGGAAGAGGAATAGGGGCATCAAGCAGTACGCCTTCTGCAGAAAAATGCAGTAAATAAGGTCCGAACTCATCACCAATCCAGTAAGTCCCATCGGCTACTCGCTGCATTGATTCCGGATCAAAATCCGCCCCAGTTAAAAGACGATCTGGTGTATTATTATTTACAATTTCAAAGGGAACCAACTTATTCGGATCACGTAGCTGGATAAAATCCTGAACAGACACCTGCCCTGTTCCCTTGGTCTTGGTTTTAAAATCAGGCTTAATTTTATAAATTCTTAGCAAATAGTCAGCTGAATTATTTTGAGTCCCAAAACCATTATCTGACATGGCCATATAACTGCCATCATTATTTTTAACTGCAGCTGAGAAACCCTGTACAGGCTGCCCTTTAAAGGGCGGATAAATTTCATTAGCCCCCGATACGGCAGCGCCTGAGTCGGGGCCTTCTGCATAAGTTGAAACTGGAAGTTTGGCAAATGAGATCAGGGTGGGTACTGTAAGGGTTTCTGGTGAAGAGAACTGATCATGATCATCATCATTACAGGCGCTTAAACTGAGAGCTGTAAAACAAAGCAGAGATAGAAGTTTCTTATTCATCATATGTACTTATAAAAATTTTTATTCAATTAAAGCAATCAATTATGAAAATCTAACGACAATAAGATGAAAAGTTAATGACGATCTTATTACAGAAAATGAAATAGAGAAAATTATCTCCAGTCACATAAAAACTTGAGTATCTTTAAAATAATAAATTTCTGTCGTCTCTGGCTTAGAGGGAATAAGGCTTTCTACCGCTATAGTCTTTATCAGCTTTAAACTGATATAAAAATATATAGAGACAGAATATCTCTAATGTATAAAACAACAGTTATAAAGTAATAGACAGGAAACTTTTCCGGTTGTACCGAATGAGACTATCTAAACAGATAGGTAGAGCGGCCCGGTCAGGATGATCGGGCCGCTCTATTTTATTCTAAATATTTAATAAAAATAAAAAGCCTCAGTTGAGGCTTTTTAATCACAGTTTTAGAGCTCTACAATGCGACGCGGTTTTTTAACCGGAATAACAGGCTCCGTTACCTCATCACTCATCGGTACAACTTTAATTAAAGCCACTGCTATTGCTCCAATGACTGCCGGTATAGCAACTGCAAGAAAATTCATTTTATGTGGTAATTCCATACCCAATAGGAAACCAATCAAAATCGGACCAACAATTGCACCAATCCGCCCAACTGCTGAAGCCCAGCCGATTCCAGTCGAACGTACTGCTAACGGATAGTACTGAGCAACATAACTATAGAGAAGAATACTGCTGCCAATTGCTGAAGCGCCCGCTAATGCTACCAGTAAATAAATTACGGCTGGTGGTGAATTAAATCCTAATCCAACCAAAGCCAGTGCCCCCATCAAGAACATTCCGATGATCACCGGTTTCAGATGGAATTTATCTGCCAGAATTCCCCCGCCAATCGTACCAATTACTGCCCCAATGTTCATAGACATCAGAAATATTAAACTGCTTCCCAGAGAGTAACCAGCAGCCATCATTAGTTTCGGTAACCAGCTACCTAATGCATATACCATAAGCAGGCACATGAAAAAACAGCTCCAGAACAGTAGTGTACTCATACCACGTCCCTGTCTAAATAAAGCTGCAACTGAGGCATCTGGAACTTTAACTTCATTTAAGACCAGCTGGGTCTGTAAGGTCATACTTTCCTGAGGCATAATCTTTTGAACAATCTTACGGGCTTTATCCTGCTGTTGTTTTTTAACCAGAAAAGTTAAAGATTCAGGCAAAAACTTCCATATGATTGGTAAAATCAGTAAAGGAATACCTGCAATATAGAACATGATCTCCCAACCAAAGGTCGGCGTAAACTGAGCCCCCAATAATGCTGCCATAATACCGCCCATGGCATAGCCACTGAACATGGTAGTAACCAGAGTACTTCTTAATTTTTGAGGCGCATATTCTGATGTAAGCGCAACCAAGTTAGGCAGCACTCCGCCTATACCCAGCCCGGCAATAAAACGTAAAATACCAAATTCAGTCGGGTTTGAAGCAAAACCACCTAAAAAAGTAAATCCGCTAAATAAAGTGACACAGATCAAAATAACTTTTTTTCGGCCAATCTTATCGGCTAGCATTCCAAACAGCATTGCACCAAACATCATCCCCGCTAAAGCAGTACTGGCCAGCATGCCTGCCTGTACAGCAGTCATATTCCACTCTTGCATTAATAAAGGTAGAGCAACACCATTAATTGCCAGATCATAACCATCAAAAATGACAATAAATAAGCACCACAATACTATAGTCATATGAAAGGGCTTAAATTTGGCATGATCAATAACCGTATTGACATTTATTATGTTAGTTGACATTAGTTCTCACCTCCACTGTGAGTTTATAATTTCAACTAAAATGAATTATGATTCACTTTTTGTCTAAAACCCTAAAGGTATAAAAACATACCCTAAAAGCATTAAAACGAAGATGTGATATAAAATGTCAGGTTGACTTGAATAAAAAATCAACATTTAAATCAAAAAATTTAAAAAACTACCCAGTCTATATTTAAATTTATGAATTTTAACAGTTACTTAAGGATATAAGCCAAATTTATAAGACTAAAGAGATATTGAACTGAAAAATGATATCTCAAATTAACTATTATTTTATATAAACCCTCTAAGTATAAAAAAAGCCCCCTCATGTGAGGGGGCTTTTTGGAATAATGAGCTGGCGATGACT
>NZ_DBUF01000021.1:399-135752 GCF_002307755.1 Acinetobacter sp. UBA1297 | reverse complement strand
CGGTCTGGGTAAAAAAAGCGGGAATACCAGCACCGCCGGCCCGCAGTTTTTCGGCCAGCGTACCTTGAGGGGTAAGTTCAACTTCAAGTTCACCACTCAGGTATTGACGCTCAAATTCTTTATTTTCTCCCACATAGGATGAAATCATTTTTTTGATCTGACGGGTAGCCAGCAGCTTCCCCAAACCGAAGTCATCTACTCCTGCATTATTGGAAATACAGGTCAGGTCTTTTACTCCGGTTTCTTTTAGAGCTGAAATTAGAGCTTCAGGAATACCACACAGGCCAAATCCGCCTACAGCAATCTGCTGACCATCCTGTACAATATCTTCTAACGCATCGGATGCTGAGGGATAAACTTTATTATTCATAGGACCTCATCCTTAATTTTTTATGGACTTTATACGGTGCAAAGTTTTTGTTTATAGGCCTGTGCAAATTTAGACGGATTAGGCCGATGCAATACCTCTGCAATATAGTCTGAGGCTGCCATCAGTTTTTCGAGCTGTATGCCCGTATAAAAACCCATCTGGCTAACAAGATAATAGACATCTTCAGTTGCAACATTACCTGAAGCACCTTTGGCATAAGGACAGCCACCAAGTCCCGAGATTGAAGAATCAAAGCTACGGATTCCTTGCTGAATCGACTCATAGATATTAGTAATTGCCATGCCATAAGTGTCATGAAAGTGCCCAGCCAAGGCTTCTTTTGGCAGGAGTTCAAAGCATTCTTTCCAGACTGCGCGAACCCTTAACGGTGTAGCGGTTCCAATAGTTTCACCTAACGATACTTCATAACAGCCCATGTCATATAAAGTCTTTGCAACTTCTGCAACTTTCTGAGGGGAAATTGCACCCTCGTAAGGGCAGTCCACCATACACGATACATAACCACGCACCCGAATATTATACTGTTTGGCCTGTTGTATAATATCTTGAAAACGTTCAAGGCTCTCCTGAATCGAACAATTAATATTTTTCTGAGTGAAGCTTTCTGAGGCTGCCGTAAAAACTGCAATTTCCTGACACTTCACCTGAAGGGCGGCTTCAAAACCTTTCAAATTAGGAGTTAGCAGACTCAGTGAAATATCATCCTGTTTCGGGAGCTGTGCATAAAGTTCATCACTGTTAGCCATTTGTGGAACCCACTTTGCCGATACACAAGAGCCCACTTCTATCGCTTTAATCCCCGTTGCCATCAGGCGAGTAAGAAACTCGTAACGCTGCTGAAAAGTGATCACACTTTTTTCATTTTGCAGGCCATCACGTGCACCGACTTCAACAATCCTGATACTTTCATTCATGCAGAGGCCTCCGCTTCAATACAGAAATCTAGCAATTCATCACCGGCAGCGACCTGATCACCCGACTGGAAGAACAGATTGTTAATGATACCGTCCTGTGGTGCCCGGATGGTATATTCAATTTTCATAGCTTCCAGTGTCATGAGCGGTTCATCTTTTTTGACCTGAGCAAACTGCTCTACCAGTACCTGAGTAATAATGCCTGGCATAGGTGCCTTAAGATTACCTGCTTCTTCAGCCTCACCTTCTACATGGGCATACGGATCAATAATTTCAAACTCATAGGGTTGTGCCTGTTCAAAGAGCACCAGACTTGAGTCACACTTTACAAAGCATAGCTTATGTTGATGATTATCTATCTGGAGATGGGCTGTATTAGATGCAGTCAGTTCGCCAGAAATTTTATAATCTTGATTATAGACCTTGACCAGATAGCCCTGTTTTAAGATAGCCAGTTCAATATCATAAATTTCCTGCTGATGGCGTAACTGAACATGGGTTTTAGCCTGCTGGTTCAATCGCCAGAAGTTAGGCTGTTGCCAAGGATCATGCGGCAGGGAGTGCTTTAACGTCTGCTGAAGCAGATGGAGGACAGCAGCTTGTGCCAGTAGAGATGGTTTAATCTCAGGCTTTGAACTGAACAGCTGGATATTTTCACGCTCGATCAGTCCAGTATCTAAGTTTGGCTGGCTAAATGATCCAGTTCCCACCAGACGGTGCAGGAAAGCTACATTATTACCCACACCCTGAATATAAAAGTTTTGCAAGGCATGCTGCATCTGGCGCAGTGCATCCTGACGGGTTTTGCCCCAGACAATCAGCTTGGCAATCATCGGGTCATAAAAACTGCTGATGCTGTCGCCCTGAATAATGCCGCTATCTACCCGCACATGCGCATTCTGCTGTGGGTATTGCAGGAAATGAATTTTACCAATCGAGGGTAAAAAGCCATTATCTGGATCTTCTGCATAAATCCGAGCTTCCAGGGCATGACCTTGAATAGAAAGATCTGCCTGAGCTCTAGGTAGAGGCTCACCATAGGCAACCCGTAGTTGCCACTCGACCAGATCCTGTCCGGTAATCATTTCAGTTACCGGATGTTCGACCTGCAGGCGAGTATTCATTTCCATAAAATAAGCTGTACCATCCTGCTCGACAATAAATTCGACTGTACCGGCACCTACGTAGTTAACAGCACGCGCGGCGTCAATTGCAGCCTGGCGCATGGCCTCAAGTTTTTCTTCTGGCATCAGCGGAGCAGGGGCTTCCTCCAGAACCTTCTGGTGACGGCGCTGTACTGAACAGTCACGCTCAAACAGATGAACATAATTGCCATGCTTGTCACCAAAAACCTGAACCTCAATGTGTCTTGGGCGCGTGACATAACGTTCAATTAATACTTCTTCATTACCAAAACTTGATCGAGCTTCGCTCTTGCATGAGGTCAGAGAACTTAAGAAGTCTTCACTGCGTTCCACCAGACGCATGCCTTTACCGCCACCACCTGCACTGGCTTTAATCAGCACCGGGTAGCCAATCGCATCGGCCTGCTGTTTTAAAAAATCTGGCTCCTGATTTTTGCCATGATAACCTGGTGTCAATGGCACACCGGCCTCTTCCATGAGTGCTTTAGAGGTAGCTTTTAGACCCATTGCCCGAATTGCTTCCACCGGCGGCCCAATAAATTCGATACCATTTTGCTGGCAGGCCAGTGCAAAATCATCATTTTCAGATAAAAAGCCATAACCCGGATGGATGGCTTCTGCACCGATTAGCAGTGCTGCTTCTATAATCCGTTCAATTTGCAGGTAACTTTCACTGGCTGGGGCACGACCAATACAGATGGCTTCATCTGCCTGTTTAACATGCTGTGCCTCGGCATCAGCTTCAGAATAAACCGCAACAGTTTGAATGCCGAGTTCCTTGGCAGTACGGATGACACGACAGGCAATTTCACCACGGTTCGCAATTAAAATTTTCTTAAACATAATCCTTTATCCTGCTTTTTATGATTTTGTGGAAAATGGCCTTAAGCGCACCAGTGCGGTGTACGTTTTTCCAAAAAGGCACTCAGGCCTTCTTGTGCCTCTTCGCCCAGCCGTAATCTTGCAATATGAGCTGCGGTCTGCTGCATAAGTTCAGCAGTCAGTTCCTGTTCGGCTACAGTGTCGATCAGTTGTTTGGAAGCCGTTTGTGCCTGCGGACTACCTAATAGCAGCTGTTCAATTATTTGTTGAATGCCTGTATCCAGTGCTTCGGCACTATAGACTTCATGAGCCAGTCCGATGGCTTTAGCCTGCTGTGCTGAAAGCCGCTCAGCAGTTAAAAAGTAACGTGAAGCCTGACGCGCACCAATGGCCCGAATCACATAGGGACTGATGGTAGAGGGAGCCAGTCCCAAACGTACTTCAGAGGTTGCAAACATTGCTTTTTCGCTGGCAATACATATATCACAGGCCGAGGCCAGGCCTAACCCGCCTCCTAGTGCTGCACCATGCACACGGGCAATGGTGGGCTGTCTAAGATGAGCCAGTTTATGCAGCATGGTGGCCAGCTTCATGGCATCCTGCTGGTTCTCTTCACTACTAAAATGACGGGCTGCTTTCATCCAGTTCAGGTCTGCGCCAGCAGAGAAATTTTTGCCGCGGCCTGCCAGTATCACCACACGAGTATTCACGTTTTGCTCTAGCGCATCAAAACACTGGCTGAGCTCGGCAATTAATTGTGCATTAAAGGCATTGTGCAGTTCTGGACGGTTTAGCCAGATATAGGTGGCTCCATTAGGCTGCTCTTCAATTTCAATCAGTTCAAAATGCTTCATGAATCTCTCCTACATGCGGAATACGCCAAAATGGGTTTCTTCAATTGGAGCATTCAAGGCCGCGGACAAACTGAGTGCAAGTACCTGACGGCTTTGTGCAGGATCAATTACCCCGTCATCCCACAGTCGGGCAGAGGCATAATAAGGATGGCCCTGGCGCTCGTACTGTTGTCGAATCGGATTTTTGAACTCGTCTTCCTGCTCGGCAGTCCAGTTTTCGCCTTTGCTCTCAATGGCATCGCGGCGTAAAGTGGCAAGAACACTAGCAGCCTGCTCGCCACCCATGACCGATATACGTGAATTAGGCCATGTCCACATAAAACGTGGTGAATATGCGCGGCCACACATGCCATAGTTTCCGGCCCCAAATGAGCCGCCGATTACCAGTGTGATTTTAGGAACTTTGGCTGTAGCAACTGCCATGACCAGTTTGGCACCATGTTTGGCAATTCCTTCATTTTCATACTGGCGGCCAACCATAAAGCCGGTAATATTCTGAATGAATAGCAGTGGAATTTTGCGTTGTGTACACAGCTCAATAAAATGTGCGCCTTTCTGGGCAGATTCGGAAAAGAGAATGCCATTATTGGCAATAATTCCAACTGGCATACCATACAGATGAGCGAAGCCTGTAATAAGCGTAGTTCCAAACCGTGCCTTGAATTCATCGAAGCGTGAACCATCAACAATTCGTGCAATGATTTCCCGTACATCAAAAGGTTTGCGGCTGTCACTCGGAATAATGCCATATAGCTCTTCGGCATCAAATAATGGTGATTCAATCTCTTTTAGCTGAAGCTGTGCTGCTTTTTTCCAGTTCAGGTTGGCTACAATCCTGCGGGCGATTCCAAGTGCATGCAGATCATTTTCAGCCAGATGGTCGGCAACACCGGAAAGACGGGTATGGACATCGCCACCGCCGAGATCTTCGCTAGTAACCACTTCGCCTGTGGCTGCCTTGACCAGTGGCGGGCCACCCAGAAAAATTGTGCCCTGATTACGCACAATAATAGTTTCATCCGACATGGCCGGTACATAGGCACCCCCTGCGGTACAGCTACCCATGACCACTGCAATTTGCGGAATGCCTTTGGCAGACATCTGTGCCTGATTATAGAAAATCCGGCCAAAATGGTCGCGGTCTGGAAATACTTCATCTTGGAGAGGCAGGAAAGCTCCACCCGAGTCTACCAGATAGATGCAGGGCAGCCGGTTCTGCTCGGCAATTTCCTGGGCCCGAAGGTGTTTTTTGACTGTAAGCGGATAATAGGTACCGCCTTTAACTGTGGCGTCATTGGCAATAATCATGCACTGTACATCATGCACCTGACCAATACCGGCAATTACACCGGCAGAAGGTACATCATTGTCATACAAGCCATAGGCAGCCAGCTGACCAATTTCCAGAAAAGGGCTGCCTGTATCTAGAAGGCGTTCAATACGCTGACGTGGTAGCAGTTTACCCCGGGCCAGATGTTTTTCTCGGGCTTTTTCTCCACCACCCAACTGGATTTTGGCAGCCAGCTGGTTTAGGTCATCGACCAGTTCCTGCATAGCCTGCTTATTCTGTTTGAATTCTTCACTACGGCTATTCATCTTGATTGCAATCTGGTTCATGGCAGTCATCCTTGTGCATTAAGGTTAAAGGGATCAGGCTGTTTCGTTGAACAGCTCACGGCCAATCAGCATGCGTCGGATTTCTGAAGTGCCGGCACCGATCTCATACAGTTTGGCATCGCGCCATAAACGCCCTGTAGCAAAGTCATTGATATAACCATTACCACCTAAAGTCTGAATTGCTTCACCGGCCATCCAAGTGGCTTTTTCAGCTGAATATAAAATGGCGCTCGCTGCATCTTTACGCAGAGCACGGCCATGATCTGCACGGTCACAGGCTTGACCTACGCTGTATACTAGAGCCTTGCAGGCCAGCCAGGTCGAATACATGTCGGCAATTTTGCCTTGCATTAACTGGAACTCGCCTAGTGCCTGACCGAACTGCTTACGTTCATGCAGGTAGGGCATTACAATATCCAGACAGGCATCCATAATGCCAAGCGGACCACCGCTTAGTACAGCGCGTTCATAATCAAGTCCACTCATGAGTACCTTGACACCATTGCCCACTCCACCCAGTACATTCTCGGCGGGTACTTTACAGTCATCAAAAAATAGAGGGTAAGTGTTAGAGCCGCGCATCCCCAGTTTGTCCAGATGCTGGCCATGACTAAAGCCTTTCATGTCTTTTTCAATTAAGAAGGCCGTCATGCCTTTGGCACCTGCCTGCAGATCGGTTTTGGCATAGACCACCAATACGTCAGCATCACCACCATTGGTGATCCACATTTTTGAACCATTTAATACATAGTGGTCGCCTTTCTGGTCAGCACGAAGTGTCATACTTACCACGTCTGAACCGGCATTCGGTTCAGACATTGCCAGCGCTCCTACATATTCACCAGATACCAGTTTTGGCAGGTAACGCTGTTTCTGTGCTTCAGTACCATGACGGTGAATCTGGTTGATACAGAGGTTAGAATGTGCACCATAAGACAAGCCAATAGATGCACTGGCCCGCGAAATTTCTTCCATGACCAGAATGTGAGCCAGATAACCCATATTACTGCCGCCGTACTCTTCAGAGACGGTCATGCCCAACAGGCCCATGTCACCCATTTTTTTCCACAGTTGCGCTGGAAACAGATTATCCTGATCGGCCTTGGCCGCAAGAGGCGCCACTTCCTTTTTGGCAAAGTTCTGAACCGATTCCTGTAGGGCTTTTAAGGTATTATCTATTCCAAAATCAATTGTTTGTAAATTCATTCTCTACCATCCTGTAGAACTGTATTTGTTATTTCGCAGCTGTATTTGTTGTGACCTGAGTTCACAATACAATTATTTTTTAAAAAAGTGAACCTTTATTCATAAAATGATTTATAATTCATTTTAAGGCGTGAAGTAAATAATATTTTTCTTATGAACTATAAAAGATCTTCTCTGATGGAAGAACGGATGGCGCAGAACCGACTGGCCATTTTACAGGCTACACGTGACCTGACTGCTCGTGGGGGATTTAAAGATGCCCAGATTAATGCCATTGCAGAACTGGCCGGTATTTCAAGCGGTCTGGTCTACCGTTACTTTAATTCAAAAAACCAGTTACTGGTGGAAGTCCTGACCGACGCTGCCATGCAGGAAATCCGCATTCTTGAGTCCATTTACCGGGAAGACCTGCCGCCAAAAGAAAAACTGTTTAAGGCAGTTACAGCCTTTGTAAAACGCGCACTTACCGGACCGCAGCTGGCTTATTCACTCATCTTCGAACCAGTCGATGTGGCTATCGAAATTGAGCGTGTACGGGTTAAGCAGCTAATCAAGAATGCCATTATTGATATTTTGAAAGAAGGGCAGGAAAGTGGAGATTTCAGTTTTGACGATGTCAATACTGCAGCCCTGTGTATTGTTGGTGCCATGACTTTTGCTGTAGTCGAGCCGATTGACCCGGCTCGCCGTAAAAAGTTTGATAAGCAGGACTTTGTCCGTTATGTAGCCGAGTTCTGTCTGCAGGCAGTCGTTCGTGCACCTCAACCGGTACAAGGAGAAAATTAACACCTAAACATGCCTGTTGTATGGATAAGAAAGAACTGAACAAAGAATTGCACATAACAATACGTAAAACACAATGAAAACCGGGGTCATGTATCGACCCCTAATAACAATCTGAAAAACACAATGACAATGAATCAAGGAGTAGGATTCAATGACAGATACACAATTAAGTTATGCATCTGGTGCAAGTGAGCAACCTTTACTGGGCATGACCATTGGACAGAAATTTGATCAGGCATGTGCGCAATATACTGCACAGGATGCCGTTGTCTCGGTTCACCAAAATCGTCGCATCAGTTATGCAGAATTGAGAACACTGGTTGATGCCTTTGCCTGTAATCTGCTTGAGCTGGGACTAAAAAAAGGTGATCGCCTTGCAATCTGGGCACCAAACTGTGTGGAATGGACCATTGCACAGTTTGCCACGGCTAAGGCAGGTATCATTCTGGTCAACCTGAATCCATCTTATCGCAGTCATGAACTTGAATATGTGCTTAACAAGGTGTCCTGTGTTGGCCTGATTATGGCAGTACAGTGCAAAACAAGTAACTTTAAGGAAATTTTACTCAAGATTGTTCCTGAGCTGCATGAAACTCAAAGCCGTGAACTGTCTTTACAGCGACTGCCACACTTAAAACATCTGATTAAAATTGATGATCAGGCTCATCCTGCTTTCCACTGTTTCGATGATTTACTGACTTCACCTACCTCAGAGCAGTTGCAGGCGCTGCAAAATATCGGTCAGGAATTACAATTCGATGAAACTATTAATATCCAGTTTACATCTGGTACTACCGGTAACCCCAAAGGGACCATGCTGACCCATAACAATATTCTGAATAATGGCTATTTTGTTGGTGAACGAATTTTACTTACTCCACAGGACAGGGTATGTATTTCGGTACCACTATTTCACTGTTTTGGTATGGTCATGGGAAATCTGGCCTGTGTAACTCATGGTTCTGCAATGGTCTATCCATGTGATGTGTTTAATCCACTTAGCAGTTTAAAAGCTATTGAACAGGAAAAATGTACGGCTGCTTATGGTGTGCCTACTATGTTTATTGCCATGCTGGAACATGAGCAGTTTAATGAGTTTGACCTGAGCAGCCTGCGTACCGGAATTATGGCGGGCAGTCCGTGTCCGCGTGAGATTATGCAGCGTGTGATCGACCGCATGCATATGTCACAAGTAACCATATGCTATGGCATGACTGAAACCTCGCCGGTAAGTGCCCAGAGTATGGTAGATGACCCGATTGAAACTAGGGTCAATACAGTGGGACGCATACATCCGCACGTAGAAATCAAGATTATCGACCGTAACGGCAAGATTGTACCGCGTGGCAAACTTGGCCAGCTATGTACCCGGGGCTATTCAGTCATGCTGGGCTATTGGGAAGATGAAGAAAAAACTAAAGAAGTGATTGATCAGACTGGCTGGATGCATACCGGAGATCTGGCGGAAATGGACCAGCAGGGCTTTATCCAGATTAAGGGCCGTATTAAAGATGTCGTCATTCGGGGAGGGGAAAACCTGTTCCCTAAAGAAATAGAGGATTTTTTATATACTCATCCCGATGTGTCTGATGTACAGGTTGTAGGTGTGCCTGACCAGAAATATGGTGAGGAACTTTGCGCCTGTATTATCCTGCATCCGCATAGTAATACCAGTGAAGAAATTATCCGACAGTACTGCAAGGAACATATCTCGCACCAGAAAGTGCCGCGTTATATCCGGTTTGTAACAGCTTTTCCTTTAACTGCTTCAGGCAAAGCCCAGAAATATAAAATCCGTGAAATGATGCAACAGGAACTCAATTTAAAGGTTTCCTAACTTGATAAACTTATAAAAAAGCAGGGCACTGGCCCTGCTTTTTGTGATATTTAGCATCTTAAATACTGATGCTGACAGTCAAAGAAGAACTGCTGGAAACCTGCTATAGAAAAATAATAAACTAAAAATGACCGGTCCATTCATCAAGAGACTGGTACTTGGCCAGCCACACGTGTAATTTATCAGTTCAATGCCGTTGATAAAAAATAAAAGGAATCACAGGTTGCATGTTTAAATCTTTTTTTCCACAACCCAAAGTATTTTTTCTGTCATTGCTGTTCTGGTTCATGGTCAACCTGCTACTCTGGTATGTAGCAGGCGGACGGGAGTGGGGAAGCTGGCTGGGCTTTCCATCAGATTATGCTCAGGCTGAACTGCCTATTGGGGTTAGCCGGTTCTGGTCTCCGGCATTTCTCTGGTTTTACCTGTGGTTCTTCGTAGCTACTGTGATCTTTGCCATTTTTTGGCGGTTTAAAGCAAATCATCCCTGGCAGCGCTGGTCGGTATGGGGCTCGGCATTTATTCTGTTTAATATCTGGTTTAGCGTACAGGTCAGTGTAGCCATTAATGCTTGGTATGGGCCATTTTGGGATTTAATTCAGCGAATGCTGAGTAGCGGTGGCGGTAATATCCGTGACCTGTATATGGGTACCTTGACCTTTTTATATATTGCTATGGTAGCAGTGACCATTATGGTCATTAATGCTTTCTTTACCAGTCATTATATCTTTCGTTGGCGTACCGCAATGAATGAGTACTATACCGCGCATTGGGACCGGTTACGTCATATTGAAGGAGCATCACAGCGGGTTCAGGAAGACACCATGCGTTTTGCCACTATTATGGAAGATTTAGGGGTCGAGCTGATTAAAGCAGTTATGGTTCTGGTTGCATTCCTGCCGATCTTATTTGAGCTCTCCCAGCATGTACCGGAACTGCCGCTGGTGGGGCAAGTAGAACACTCACTGGTCTGGGCAGCCATTGTCTGGGCTATCTTTGGTACGGTTCTGCTCATGGTGGTAGGCGTCAAGTTACCGGGCCTTGAGTTTAATAACCAGAAAGTTGAGGCAGCTTACCGTAAAGAGCTGGTATATGGTGAAGACTATGCAGACCGAGCCCAGCCGGCAACCTTAAAAGAGCTGTTTTCCCGCGTACGCCAGAACTATTTCCGTTTATATTTTCATTACGCCTATTTTAATCTGGTGGCAACCTGGTACCGCCAGCTTGATATCCTCTACAGTCTGGTCGTGCTTTTCCCTGCTATTGCAGCCGGCAAGATGACTTTGGGCCTGATCAACCAGATTGGTAACGTTTTCGATAAAGTCCGTGAATCATTTCAGTATCTGATTATGTCCTGGAAAACGATTATTGAGCTGTTATCGATCTATAAACGTCTCAAGACCTTTGAAGCCGTCCTGGATGATTAAACCTGCTTTTACTCCACCCGCCTCGGCGGGTTTTTTTAATATAAAAAATCTGGTCAATTCCTTATATACCGGTTTTACTGACCGTAAGCCGTAGTCTGTTATTACGCTACAGTATTCCGCTTATTATTAAGGGATTACAAACTTTTGATGTCTTTGGAACATTATCTTCATGGTTTCGCTATAAACTTTCTAATGCACCTATTTACACAGTCATAATAGGTAAGCCAGCAGCCAGTATGCTACAAATAAACGGTTTTATATAATTGGCCCAATATTAAAAAGCAGGGAAATACTATGGCACTTATATCCTTGAGTAAGCTTCGCGGACTTTTTATAGGGGCAACCTTACTAGGGGCCTCTCAGATTGCATTGGCTGGCCCAACGGTGGATCAGCTCAGTAACTGTTTGATGAAATCGACTACCGCCACTGATAAAACCGTAGTTCTGCAATGGACCTTTGTGGCATTGGGCAATCATCCGGACTTAAAGGCTTTTAGCAATGTGACCGCAACTCAAAAGGAAGCATTAGATAAGAATCTGGCCACTGTGCTGCAACGCATACTGGTAGAGCAATGTTCGGCACAGACCAAGGCGGTGATTCAGACTGAAGGTTTACAGGCGGTGGGAGATAGTTTTCAAGAGTTAGGCAGTATTACAGGTGAAGAAATTCTTAAAACGCCTGAAATTAAACAGCAGCTTAATGGTGTTCTGAAATATGTAGATTTGAATAAGCTGGTAACAACTTTCTTGACGCCGGATCTTTGGAATAAGTTGGGTGTTACCCGTTAAAATCTCGGATAAAAATAAGTTGTATAAGTAAAAAGCTGCGGTTCAAGTTTGTCTTAACCGCATCGTGATAAAACGTTGTTTAAGCTCATGCCAATTGGTCGAAATCCAGCACACAAAAGAACCCAAAGTCACCATGATTGCCCCAAGCCAAAAGGTTTTCGATAGGGGCGTTTGTAAAATCCACATCGACATGATGGATGAAAATATTGGGCTGAAATAAGACAGCGTGACCAGCATGGTGATATTGCCTCGGTTAATGCCAATATTCCATGCGGCATAACCTAAACCTGTCACGGTAGAGACCATCAGCATATACATCAATGTTGTGGCATCGATCTGAACGATGTGTGTCAATTGCTCAGGATGTAGTACCAGCATTTTGAGCCACAGCACTAGACTGGTGGCAATAAAAAAGAGGCTAATCGGATTATGTCCCTGACTGTATTTTTTAGTCATCACACAATACAGTGACCATAAACTTGCGCCTACAAATGCCAGTCCATAACTCAGCGGATTACTTTGCATATGGCTAATCACCGCAGCAAGATCAATCGCACCATTCCCGGTTTGAATATAGAACACGCCTGCAAGGCTAATCCCTAAACCTAAAATCACCCACTTATTGAAGTTCAGTTCTTTAAATAGAATCAGCATCAAGATGGTCATACTTGGCCACAGGTAATTGACCAAGCTGATTTCTATGGCTTGTTGTGCGTTTTGGGCAAGGGCAATGGCATAGGAAAAGCAGATTTCATAGACCACAAATAATGCCGTTGCACCAAAGAGATATTTGCGTGGAATGATTTTCAAGTTGGGAATGCGAAATAGGGCAAACAGCAGTACCGCACTTAAGCTATACATAAACAGCACAGCTAAATCTGCACCAATATTTGCACTAACTTTTTTGAGTAAACCCACGATAGACGACCACTGTAAGATGGCACTAAAGCCGATCAGGGTGGCGAGGTTCTTGGACATGTTAGTGAGCGGGATGGGAGAATGCGCAGATTCTATTCTAATTAATCAATTTCCAATATGGGAAAAGTGGCATTTTCTGAGCAGATTTCAAATTTCCGTTAAGAATAGCTTTATGATTTGAATATCCCGATGATGAGTTTAATGATCCAGAAAATCGGTGTAAAAATTAGCTCGATACCATCGGAAAGGTTGGCTAACTTGGAGTCTCGACTGCTTCGAGTTTTAGAGGGTGTAGTGATTTTGCTACGGGACTTGGGATGAAGCAGAAGCAAGATAATGAGCAGAATAAAGATCCCAAGACCAAAGAAAATATAGAGCTGTAATTGTTCAGGTGTCATTTTTATTTTTCTTCGGTTTGTTTTTGATTTTATAGCATGTTTTAAATCCTCTCCCTAGTCCTCTCCTTTAAAAAAGGAGATGGAACATCACGTATCGATTTGATTACACGACAAAATCCCCTTTTTTCAAAGGGGGATTTAGGGGGATTAGCGAACTTTGGTAAGTCCTAAGTCTTCGAGTTTGGCGATAGAGGATACTTTTTTGAAGGTCATTATTTAATATAAAGCAGTAAATGAATATTGGGGATTCAGGAAACTTTCTATAATTACCACAAGATTTTGATATAAAATAATTTTATTTGATAATTAAACGAAGTAGTTTGAAAATTTTATATCTGTTAGTCGCTATTGCTTGGGTTTTGACAGTAGGCAGCGCAATTTATTTTAAAATTGATTGGATAGGTTATGATTACAACACATGGGCTATTATATTCTCGGCTTTACATGGCTTGTTGGCAGCTATAATTGCGATGTTCGGAAGCAATTCGGGAGTTAGAAATTCAGCGAAAGCTTCTAACGGCTCAACAGTTATTCAGGCAGGCCGTGATATAAAATTAAAGGAAAAAGTTAAAAGTAAGAGTGAAAAGTAAGAATGTTAGAAAAGGTTAAAATGGAGGCAGAGGCTTCAGAAAATAGTACTGTTCAGCAAGCAGCTCGAGATATTTATAATGGCCCACAATTAATAGAAGCTGAAAATCAAAAAGTACAAGCAGAAATTCAACAATTTAAGCAAAGTATAAATACAATGCTAGAGTCAAAACTCACCACTAGTTCTAACTCTGATCAAGAAGCGATAAAAATTCTTTCAAAAGTGACAGATGCAAATTTTCAATATCTATTTCATGAGGGACTAAAAAATATTATTAGGAGAAAAGAGAATTCGTCTAAGCAACTCTTAATTGAACTATTATCAAAAAAATTAGATTCAGATGAAGCAGATGATAATAGCTATATTCTTGATGATGCAATTGAGACATTAAGTAATATTTCAAAAAATCAAATCAATTTTTTAGGTTTTTTAACTGCTATTAGAAATTTGACTATTAATATTACATATCAAGGAGAGGATTTTAACTGTCGAAATTTGGTAAGTATGTTAAATCAAAAAGGCTTACAACAAGATGAGATCGAAAAGATTAAAAATCTTTCTTTTACAGAGTATTTGAAAGGCTTAAATACTTTAACTGAATATTTTTTAAGTCTTTATCCCGCTTCTGTTGATGTTGATTATTTGGCATCCAAGGGTCTAATATTTACGGAAACTAAATCATTTACATTAAAGAGTACTGATTTAATTCTTCAAAATCTATATGGGACTGAAAATTTCGAAAATCTCGAAAAAAATCTGGATATTTTAGTTCCTCGACTATCTATGTTACTTAACCACTATGGAGTTAAGAGTGTCGATGAATTACCCACTTATAGTAGTAAAGGGCTAATAATCGGAAATATTATTTTTAATAAATTTCTAAAAAACCCGCTCTAAAGCGGGTTTTTTTAGAAAAAGATCAGATTAACCAATCAATTTTTTCATTAATTCATTTACTTGTGCAGGGTTGGCTTTACCCTTAGACGCTTTCATCACTTGACCAACAAGACCGTTGAAAGCTTTCTCTTTACCAGATTTATACTCTTCAACCATCTTCTCGTTGGCAGCAAGTACTTCCTTAATAATTGCTTCAATCGCGCCTGTATCAGTTTCCTGTTTCAAGCCTTTTTCCGCAATAATTTCGTCCGCAGTTTTGCCTTCTTCCCACATAAAGCCGAACACTTGTTTTGCGATCTTACCGCTAATCGTATTGTCTACAATACGGGCGATCATGCCGCCAAGTTTCTCAGCAGTCACAGGAGAGTCAGCAAGATCTAAGCTGGCTTTATTTAAAGCCCCTGAGAATTCACCCATCACCCAGTTTGCAGCAATCTTACCTTGCGCAGCACCGCCAGCAGCCTTAACGACTTCTTCGTAGAACTCTGACATTTCACGAGTCAGCGTTAATACGTGTGCATCGTACTCAGTCACACCAAAGTCAGCTACGAAACGCGCACGACGTGCAGCAGGAAGCTCAGGCATGGTCGCTTTAATTGCTTCGATTTGCTCATCTGCAATCACTACAGGCAACAAGTCTGGGTCAGGGAAGTAGCGGTAATCGTTCGCTTCTTCTTTTGAACGCATTGAACGCGTTTCCATCTTCACAGGGTCAAATAAACGTGTTTCTTGGTCAATCGTGCCATCCCATTCAAGGATTTCCATTTGACGTTCGATTTCCACGTTAATCGCTTGTTCAATGAAACGGAATGAGTTGAGGTTTTTCAACTCACAACGTGTACCGAACGGTTGACCCGGACGGCGTAAAGACACGTTACAATCGGCACGGAACGAACCTTCTGCCATGTTACCGTCAGAGATCCCTAACCAACGCACTAGCGTGTGAATCGCTTTAATGTAGGCAACCGCTTCTTCAACTGAGCGCATATCCGGTTCAGATACGATCTCTAAAAGTGGCGTACCTGCACGGTTCAAGTCAATGCCTGACATGCCTTCAAACTGGTCATGGATTGATTTACCAGCATCTTCCTCAAGGTGCGCACGCGTCACGCCAATGCGTTTAACTGTACCATCTTCAAGCTGGATGTCGATATGACCCAAGCCCACAATCGGATTGTCCATCTGGCTGATTTGATAGCCTTTTGGAGAATCCGGGTAAAAGTAGTTTTTACGTGCAAACACAGATGCTTGGTCAATGTAGGCATCAATACCCAAACCAAAGCGAATCGCTAAATCCACTACTTCTTTGTTGAGTACTGGCAATACGCCCGGCATGGCCAGATCAACCAGGCTGGCTTGTGTATTTGGGTCTTGACCGAATTCAGTCGATGAACCTGAGAAGATTTTCGATTTGGTCGCAAGTTGAGTGTGAATCTCGATACCAATAACGACTTCCCAACCATCAATCAGGTTGGACTTCGGTTTAGCCGATTTTTGAGCTTGAGCCATTATGCATTCTCCTCAGCAATTGCCGCACGTTGGGTGTGCCAGTCGGTTACCTGCTGATACTGGTGTACTACAGACAGCAGTTGTGACTCAGACCAGTAATTACCAATCAGTTGCAGGCCTACAGGCAGCTGGTTGGCATCGAAACCAATTGGCGCATTAATAGCTGGCAGACCGGCAAGGTTGACCGCAAGGGTATAGATATCGCCCAGATACATGGCTACCGTATCTTGTGCAGCACCCAGTTGATAGGCAGTAGTCGGTGCGCTTGGAGCTGCAATCACATCGACCTGTTCAAAGGCTTTCAGAAAATCCTGCTGAATCAGGCGACGAACTTTCTGGGCTTTGACATAGTAAGCATCATAATAACCGGCTGAAAGGGCATAGGTTCCAATCAGGATCCGGCGCTGGACTTCTGTACCAAAACCTTCCGAACGCGAACGTTTGTAAAGATCCATCAAGTCCACCGGATTTTCACAGCGATAGCCATAACGCACGCCGTCATAACGTGACAGGTTGGATGAGGCCTCGGCCGGAGCAATCAGATAATAAGTCGGAACGTAAGCCTCAGTCATGTTCAGGTCAATTTCAACCAGAATCGCGCCCATTTCTTCGAGCTTTTTCAATGACTCTTCAACACGCGCTTTCACTTCAGCATTCAACCCATCAACCTGAAAATACTGCTTAGGAATACCAATACGTAAACCTTTAACAGAAGCTGTATTCAAGTTGGCTACATAATCGTCGACTTCCTGATTCATGGAGGTCGAGTCTTTTTCATCATGGCCGGCCATGACATTCATCAAATAAGCGCAGTCTTCAGCAGAACGTGCCATCGGGCCACCTTGATCCAGTGACGAGGCATACGCAATCATTCCGAAACGGGATACACGGCCATAGGTAGGTTTCAGACCAGTGAGACCACAAAAAGATGCAGGCTGACGGATTGAACCACCGGTATCGGTGCCGGTGGCAAACGGAGCAAGATCTGCTGCCACAGCCGCTGCCGAACCACCCGATGATCCACCCGGTACACAGCTTAAATTCCACGGGTTTTTGGTCGCACCGTAAAATGAATTCTCGGAGGTTGAACCCATAGCGAATTCATCCATATTCACTTTACCCAGTGTGACCAGACCGGCTGCTTTGCCCTTGGCAACTACGGTAGCATCGTAAGGGGAAATAAAGTTGTCCAGCATTTTAGAGCCGGCAGTGGTTTTAATACCTTGAGTACAGAAAATATCTTTATGTGCGATAGGTACGCCAGTAAGTACAGTTGCGGTACCGGTTTTAATCGCAGCATCAGCAGCATCAGCTTGAGCCAGTGCCTGTTCGGCAGTTACAGTGACATAGCTGTTAACCTGCGCATCAATTTTTTCAATACGGTTTAAATAGTGCTGAGTCAATTCGCGTGAGGAAAACTGGGCTGTTTTTAAGCCTTCGGCAAGTTCACGAATCGATAAACGATGCAAATCAGTCATGAGTTAAATTCTTTTAGGTTCAGTTTTGAAGTATAGAAGTTGACCAGATAATTATTCAATTACACGTGGAACCAGATACAGCCCCGCTTCAGTAGCTGGGGCAACTGCCTGATATTCTTCACGATGATTGGTTTCAGTCACAACATCCTGACGTAATGGCTGAGGGTGATCAAATGGACTTTTTAGCGGTTCAACACCCTCAGTATCGATTGCTTTTAAGGTATCCATCATGCCTAAAATTTTATTTAGACTTTGAGCATATTCAGCAGATTGCGTATCATTGAGCGAAAGACGTGCAAGATTGGCGATTGCTGAAACTGTTTGTGCATTTAAATCTGCAGAATGCTGAGCATCCGGTGTAGACATACCATCACCTAATCAGTATTAAAAAATTCAAAATATCGTGCGTTATAATAAGCGATTGACTTGTTCAACGCACTACATTTAGTTAAAGTTGCCACCTTGCGTCCACATAAAGTTTAACTGAGAACGACCCGTGATTCTAAAACGACTAATTGGCTTGTTTTCGCCGGATCTAGCCATTGATTTAGGTACAGCAAATACACTTATTTATGCACCAGGGCGGGGCATCATTCTGAATGAACCGACAGTTGTCGCGATCCGTCACAGTGGTTCACAGAAAATTGTTGCCGCCGTAGGCCTGGATGCGAAACAGATGCTTGGACGTACCCCGGCAAATATTTCTGCTATACGTCCGATGAAAGATGGCGTAATTGCCGACTTTGAAGTAACTGAGACCATGCTGAACCAGTTCATTGGCAAAGTCCATGAGAAGCGCCTGTTTCCACCTGCACCACGTGTTGTGGTGTGTGTACCATGCAAATCGACACTGGTTGAGCGTCGTGCTATCCGTGAAGCGGTATTTAATGCAGGTGCGCGTGATGTCCGCCTGATTGAAGAGCCGATGGCGGCTGCAATCGGTGCAGGTATGCCGGTTGAGCAGGCGTGTGGTTCTATGGTGGTTGATGTTGGTGGTGGTACTACTGAAATTGCGATTATTTCCCTACAGGGTTGTGTGTACGCAGATTCTCTACGTATTGGTGGTGATGTTTTTGATGAGCAGATCATTAATTATGTGCGTAAAGCACATGGTTGCGTGATTGGTGAAACGACTGCGGAACTGATCAAGAAAGAAGTGGGTATGGCGATCGGAGACGGTACAACACTTGAAATCGAAGTGCGTGGTCGTAACCTGGCTGAAGGCGTTCCCCGTTCAATTACTGTAACCTCTGATGAAATTACTCAGGCAATTGCTGATCCGCTTTCCAATATTGTCAGTGCAGTGAAATCGGCACTTGAACAGACTCCACCAGAGCTGTCCTCTGATATTGCCGAGCGCGGAATTGTGCTCACAGGCGGTGGTGCATTGCTGCGTAATCTGGACAAACTGCTGGCTCAGGAAACTGGACTGCCTGTTATGGTTGCAGAAGATCCACTGACCTGTGTGACTCGCGGTGGCGGTAAGGTACTCGAATTCTTCGATAACCCGAATCATGACATGCTGTTTGTAGGTTAAGTTAGGAACCAGGCGGTGCAACCGAATCTTTTTTCAAGACAACCGCCATCTTTTCGCTCATTCATCATAGCGGTGATCACCTGCCTTATTGTGCTGTTTTTTGACTGGCGCATGCCGCATGTGGTGCAACCTGCCAGGGAAGTCCTGTACGCTGCATATAATCCTATTTATGCACTGGCAAGCTATCCCGTGTTGTCGAGAGAATGGCTGAGTCAACAAACCAAATCTGAAGCCCAGCTGCGCCGTGAAAATACTGCGATGCAGGCCGAGCTGTTACAGGCTCAGGTGCGTCTACAGAAACTGTCAGAGCTCTCTGCCGAGAATACACGTTTACGCGGTCTGCTCGATACGCCACTTATTATTGATGGTCGTATGGAAATTGCAGAAGTCATCGGTACTGATGCTGATCCCTTACGGCATATCATTATTATTAACCGGGGAGCCAGCAATCAGCTCAAGGTGGGGCAGACTGTGCTGGATGACCGTGGAGTAATGGGGCAGATCATTGATGTCTATCCGCATTCTAGCCGTGTAATGTTGCTCTCGGACAAGGAACATTCGCTATCTGTACGTCTGGAACGGACCGGTATGCGTGCCATTGTGGCAGGAACAGGCGATCTGGGACTGCTGAAAATGGAATACGTGCCGACCAGTGCAGATATCAAACCGGGAGACAAAATCTATACTTCAGGGTTAGGTGAACATTTTCCGGCAGGTTATCTGGTGGGTACCGTATCTAAAGTCAGACGCCATAATTCAGGTGAGTTCGCCCAGATTCAGGTGGTTCCAGCTGCACAGCTGGCTGGTGGACATCATGTGGTGATCCTGTTTTCGGACTCTCTGGCGATGGAGCAACCCTATGCCAATCGCTAAGTTACGTTATGAAAAGCGTAAAGATCCATTGATTGTCATTATCCTGTCAGTCATAGTCGGGTCAGTATTAATGGTCTATCCACTGTCTTATGACATTTCGGGATGGCGGCCATTATTTATGCTGATGATCATGCTGTTCTGGATATTGTGTCAGCCAAGCTGGACAGGTGTCTGGTTTGCTTTTGCAGTGGGCATCTTTACAGACTTGCTACGTGATGCGCCCTTGGGAATGAATGCACTCAGTTTTGTGCTGATCACCTTTGTCGTACGCTGGTTTACCCGTGAACGCCGGATTTTAACCTTTGGCAATTTATGGGTACTGGCAACACTAGCAATTTTTGCCCATCTGCTGTTTACCTGGTTCACCCAGGTTATGGCCGGGCTGCATTTTTCAATTGCACGGCACTGGCAACCGTTACTTAGCAGTATTTTGTGCTGGCCCATCCTTTATTACCTGCTGCGAAAATGGCGCATCTGATTCTGGCCTCAAGTTCGCCAAGGCGACAGGAGCTGCTCAGGCAATTAGGACTGGAATTCGATATTCACAGTCCTGATATTGACGAGAGCACAAGAGCAGGTGAAAGTGTCGGTGAGTACGTAGAGCGTCTGGCTCGTCAAAAAGCACAGGCAGTACTCGCACAATATCCTGAATCTGTAATTATTGCTGCTGATACCAGTCTCGGGCTGGATGGTACCATTATTGGTAAACCTGAATCGAAGCAGCATGCCTTTGAAATCTGGTCAAAATTATCTGGTAGACACCATGATGTTTTTTCAGGAGTCTGTATTGCCACATCCCGGCAGATTTCGAGTATAGTGGTACATACCCAGGTTGAATTTCAAACACTCAGTCCAAACGACATGGAGCGTTATTGGGCGACCGGAGAGCCAGAAGGCAAAGCGGGTGCATATGCCATACAGGGCATTGCAGCGCAATATATTCCCCGGATTTTTGGCAGCTACACCAATGTGGTCGGGTTGCCGTTACATGAGACAATACAGTTATTAAAAGCAGTTAAGGCACTAAATTAACCGCTGGAAAGAATTTTTATAATGTTTTGAGTTTTAGTATGTCTGATGAGCTACTCATTAATGTCACCCCTATGGAATGTCGGGTCGCATTAGTTGAAAATGGTACGGTCAATGAATTATTTGTTGAACGGACTGTCAAGCGTGGTCTGGTGGGAAATATCTATAAAGCCAAGGTAGTCCGTGTATTGCCTGGCATGCAGGCTGCTTTTGTCGATATTGGCCTTTCACGTACAGCTTTTTTACATATCAATGACATGATCTGGCCCCGCAACCAGCCTACTCCCAATGTATTTGAATTATTACAACCTGGCCAGATTTTGACGGTGCAGGTCATGAAAGATATGCTGGGTACTAAAGGCGCGCGGCTGTCTACTGACCTTTCAATTCCTTCCCGCTATCTGGTACTGATGCCATTTGGAAATCACATTGGGGTTTCACAGCGAATCGAATCAGAAGAAGAGCGTGACCGGCTGCGTTCACTGATTGAGAAAATTCAGCAACAGCACGATTTACCGGGTAGCGTAATTGTGCGTACGGCAGCTGATGGCGTCGATGAAGCAGATATTGCCCAAGATATGGCCTACCTTGCCAAGCTTTGGGAATATATTCAGCGCAAACAGCGTGCTACCACTGTCCCATCTCTGATTTTTGAAGAATTACCTTTGCCTCAGCGTGTTATCCGTGATCTGGCCAATGAAGAAACTGCCAAAATCTATATTGATTCGCGGGAAATCTATACCAAACTGAGCGAATTTATTGAAGAGTTCGTACCGGGTATGCAAGATCGTCTAATTCACTACCCAGGTGAGCGCCCACTTTTCGACTTGTATAATGTTGAAGAAGACCTGCAAAAAGCCTTGCAGACACGGGTGGCCTTAAAATCAGGTGGCTATCTGATGATTGATCAGACTGAAGCCATGACTACTATTGATGTTAATACAGGTTCCTATGTGGGCGGCCGTTCGCTTGAAGATACGGTCTTTAAAACTAATATGGAAGCCACTCAAGTGATTGTCCGGCAGTTACGACTACGCAACTTGGGCGGCATTATTATTATTGATTTTATTGACATGCAGGAAGCGACCCACCGCAATGAAGTCATGCACCAGTTTGAAAAAATGCTGGAACGGGATCATGCCAAAACTAAAATTACACAAGTTTCCGAATTGGGACTGGTAGAAATGACCCGAAAACGAACTCGGGAGTCTTTAGAACATCTATTATGTGAAGCTTGCCCAACCTGTCAGGGACGGGGATATGTGAAAACAGCAGAAACAGTATGTTACGAGATATTTCGAGAAATTATGCGCTATGCTCGGGCATTTGAATCACAAAGTGGCTTTACAGTAGTTGCCCATCCTGCGGTCATAGACCGTCTATTAACAGCAGAAGCACCAGCAGTGGCGGATTTAGAGCATTTTGTAAATCGGGTAATTAAGTTCCAAGTCGAAAATCTGTATACGCAAGAGCAATATGACATCATCTTAAGCTAAAGTTGTAACAGAATTTCGCTTAATCCTTGTTACAACTGAAATTTTACTTTCATGCATGAATTTTCAATACTAGATGCATTGGGTAGCCAAAGACTTTTCTCCCCTATGTAGTCTTAGCAAATGAGGTAAATGACATGAATGTTAGCGAAAGAATTATTCATAAAGGTTTTCAACACGTACTTGATTCAAAAAAAGTCAATACATGCTATATGCTTGATGATGATGGTCGAGAAATCCAGATTACTACTGCGATGATCCGCTCGGTTTGTCACCAGCTTTTAAAACAATGCCGTACTATTAAAAAATAAGGGGCCTAATTTAGCCCCTCAATTTTCTATTGTTCTTTAACCTGTTACAGTCAGATTTTTCTCAAACGTTTCATCTTCGATCAGGGATTCAAAACGCTGTATTTCATCTTCCAAATGGGTAAGCAGATTCTGCATTTTGGGTAATGCATTGCGACAGGCGATTAAGCCGACCTCGAGTTTGTCCAGATAACTGGTCATGGTAATATTTAAAGCTTGTCCATCCAGTACAATCGAAGCAGGAAAAAGTGCATCCAACTTTGCACCATTCCAGTACAAGGGTTCACGTGGACCCGGTACATTAGAAATTACCAAGTTAAAGGCCTGACGTTTAGGCATCATTCCTGAAAGTATATTAAGTCCTGCGGCAGAGTATACCAGTGCGCTGTAATTCAGAATCTGACCTGATGTCATTCGTTTAAAGCGCTGTTTAGCATTCAGTACACTTCGGCGAATAGTTTCCAACCGTTTTAATGGATCTGCCTGATGTGTACCCAGATTGGCCAGAATCATGGTAATCCGGTTGCTCACATCTGAGTCATCATCCCGGATAGAAGCTGGAACCATGGCAATTAATGGCTTCGCCGGTAAACTGTTCTGGCTAAGAAGATATTCACGTAAAGCACCTGAACACACTGCCAGAATTACATCATTAATAGTTCCATCCAATGCACTTGCGATATTACGTAAACGGTTCAACTCAAAAGATTGTGCTGCAAAACGTCGTGAAGCACTGACCCGCTGATTGAGTATACTTTTCGGTGCCTGAAAGCTGGAAACATAGTGCGGATTACGGCCCATATCTTTCATCACTGTCTGTGACAGTTCATACATTACTTTAGGTACAGCTTCAAACTGGTCTTTAAGTAACCCAAGAATTTTCTTTGTACTTCCTTTCTTAGCTTCTTTAAGGCGTTTGGCTCGTGGGCCTTCTACACACCATGGCGGTACAATACTTTTAGCCTGCTGGTCCTTGGATAGTGATTTTTCAACCAGTCGCATTCCTGCAATTCCATCAACCATGGCATGATGAATTTTGAAGTACATAGCAAACCGGTTGCCTTCAATACCTTCAATAATATTACAGGTCCAGAGCGGTTTTGCGCGATCAATAAGTGTACTATGTTCTTGAGAAATATAAGCTAATAGTTCCCGAATACGTCCTGGATGAGGCAATGAAATATGGCGGAAGTGATGATCCAGATCAAACTCTTCATCTTCATCCCAAAACAGGCCACTTAGCCGGTTATTAAAGGGTGGTACTGGAATTGATTTTGAGTTACGAATATCCTGTACCAGATCTTGTATAAAAGTCGCGGGTGCATGTTCAGGAATTTCAAACAGGAATAGACCGCCTACATGCATGGGCTGTTGACGTTTTTCTAATGATAAAAAAATGAAATCAATTGGGTGTAATGGACGCATAGCGTTGATTGCCTCACTGCAATGGATCTGTCAGCTCTTATTGAGCTGCTCATTGTTAGAATTATAGGACACGCGTTACAGTATATAATCTTTCAGTCCAGACGCAGCATAAATTTATGTGAATTCATCAGTTAAATAAAAACCGCTCAATTAACTGTTAAGACTCTCAGTTAGGTATGAGCGGTTTTTTGACTGATATTACTTCTTTAAATTACCAACATGCAGACCACATTCTTTATGGGTGGCTTCTTCCCACCACCAGCGCCCTTCACGTTCATGCTGATTTGGTAAAACAGCTTTAGTACAAGGTTCACAGCCGATTGAAATAAAACCACGTTCATGCAGAGCATTATATGGAATTTCCATTAAACGGATATAACTCCAGACATCACTGCTTGACCAGTTGGCCAGCGGGTTATACTTGATTAACTGTTTACCCGGCCCAGAAAAACCTGTGTCTGCCTGAACTACTAGTATTTCAGTACGGGTTCCCGGACTCTGGTCACGACGCTGACCGGTAATCCAGCCATCTAAAGTCGCTAGTTTCTTGCGTAACGGCTGAACTTTACGAATACCACAGCATTCCTGATGGCCATCAACATAGAAGCTAAACAGGCCTTTACGATTTACCATATCGAGTAAGGGTTCTGCTTCAGGAAAACAAATTTCAATTTCAATGTTGTAATGATTGCGGACTTTTTCAATAAATTGATAGGTTTCTGAATGCAGTCGGCCAGTATCCAGACTGAATACCCGAAATGGTTTTCCCAAACGGGAGGCCATATCAATCAGAACTACATCTTCAGCCCCTGAAAATGAAATAGCAATTTCACCTTCCTGACTCAAGGCAAGTTCCAGAATCTCGCTTGGAGATTTATCAGCATATTCAGATGCCAAGGCATCCACTATATCAATGGTTGGGATAGCGGTCATGAAGGCTCCTGGCTCAAAGGCTTGGACGCTGTAAAAATATATATTCACTAAAGTGCAATACATTTTAAGGGAAATGAAATAAGCTGCTTAGCACATTAACTACAAAGCTTATGAATAAAACTGATTAATAAACAGTTGCGCAAAATATAACGGGTTAATGCTATGATAATCCGATTTTTTTATGATGCTTGGAGAATTCATGGAAATTGTATGTCTCGATCTTGAAGGGGTATTAGTCCCGGAAATCTGGATTAACTTTGCAAAAAAAACAGGGATTAAAGAACTAGAAGCCACTACTCGAGACATTCCTGACTACGATGTCCTGATGACTCAGCGTTTAAATATCTTAAAGCAGCATGGTTTAGGTTTAAATGATATTCAGGCCGTGATTGCAGATATGGGTCCATTACCCGGCGCCAAAGAATTTGTAGAGTGGGTCCGTACCCATTTCCAGCTGATTATTTTATCTGATACTTTCTATGAATTTGCCCATCCATTGATGCAGCAGTTGGGCTGGCCTACTATTTTTTGTCACAAGCTGGAAACAGATGAAGAAGGCATGATCACTGCCTATAAATTACGTCAGCCAGACCAGAAACGTGAGGCAGTAAAGGCACTCCACAACCTGAATTTCCGTGTAATTGCAGCAGGGGACTCGTATAATGATACAACCATGCTGGGTGAAGCAGACCATGGTTTCCTGTTTGATGCGCCAGAAAATGTAATCGCTGAGTTCCCGCAGTTCCAGGCAATTCATGGTTACGCTGCTTTAAAAGAGGCAATCCGTTCAGTGTCACTGCGTGATATTCCAGCTTAAGATTTTATAAATAAGCTTAAAAAAGGGCACTTGAAGCGCCCTTTTTCTATAAATTGTTTAATGAGATTTTTAGAATTTGTAACCAATATTTAGACCATAAGCGATAGCATGATTACTTTCAAAAGTACCTGCCGCCGTATGAGCACCTGTTACTGCATCAGCATCACCTAACCAGAAGTATTTTACACCTGCACCAATAAAGTAATTTTCAGCCGGTGAAAAACGTACGCCTGTACCTATACTCCAGTAACCTTCAGTTGGGCCTAGAGTTGTTACAGGATTACCTGCACCAGAATCCCAACCTACTGATACATTACCTGCCCACAGATCATTAAATTTACGGCCTACACCGACCGTTGCTGAAATCTGATCATCTTTATAGTCAATCAGATTAAAGCCATTTGGTTTGCCAAGAGCTGGAGTTGATTGACCAAGGACTTGCGATAACTTGCCGAATTTATAAGGTTGGACTGCAAACTTGGACCATTCTACCCATCGTACATTGGCAAATGCGACAGTATTTTCCATAATGCCCGTTTGAAAATCGACATTAACTGACTGTGGTGTGGTTAATTCAGTACGTCCAGAAGTAGCACTAATCTGGTTCATTGCACCATCAAGTCGAGGATTACCAGTGAGTCCTGCCGCGCCAAAATTCTCATAAGCATTCATATCATGCTCAATTTCAGAACGATAGGTTATAGCAGCTTTTAGGGCAATCTCAGGAATTTGATAAGCAATACCAGCCAGCCAGCCTACCGATTCGTCTTCACCTGTTTTTAAATCATATCCATTGAAGGCGCTATAAGCATTACCGCGTAATTTCACCGTACCATCAACTGTCTGATAAACAGCACCTGCATATAAATTCCAGTTTTGAGTAGGCTGATAGCCAATCAGAAAATTCAGGTTTTGAGTATCTACTTCAACGGTAGTACCACCTTTAAATGGAACCATACGGTTTTCAACAAAGTTATTATTTCCTTTGTACTCGGCATCAGCACCAAATGGCTGATCATAGATCAGACCAAGTGAAATTTTATCAGTAGCTTGAATTTTCAAAGCCGCTGATGGGAAATAGTAGTCACCAGCCATATCACCAGCAACATTCCCATTTGCGTCAGTACCTGAAACATCAGGATCAAGGATAGAAATACCTGCCTCAAAATAGTTTTCAGGCTGTAAAAATGCCTGAATAGATTGACCTGAACGGTCTAAACCACCCGCATTAACCGCAGTGAGAGGGAGTGAGCTAAGAAGAATAGCGGAATAAATTTTATTGAGCTTCATGGTCTTTCCCTGATGCCATATGTAACAAAAAAGTTGAAGGAAAGTAACACAAAACAAAAAAGAGTAAATGCTCAGCTCGGTCTAAAAAATGAACTGATGAATGCAAGAAATATGCTTGATTAGAGTAAAAAGACTAAGAATACTGATGTATATAAATGATTTATAAATAAAAAATTAGAGTAAATATTTTAAAAAGATACCAAACAAAACCGGATTTTTTTTGGCTAAATTAGCAACACTTAAAATTTGTATAGTAGAGTAGTAATAGAAAAGCTACCGCAAGCGATAGCCTTTCTAAAATAATTTACCTTAGAAACGATAACCAATTTTTAGACCATAACCCCAAGCATCGTTATCTTCAAAATCAGCTACATATGAATTAGAACCGAAATCAGATGCAGCTTGAGCTTTTGCATCGCCTAACCAGAAATATTTCACACCGCCCGCAATAAAGTAGTTTTGTGCAGGGCTAAATTGTAGACCTAAACCAAGATTCCAATAGCCTTCTGTTGGGCCTAAAGTAGAAACTGGATTACCAGCACCTGAATCCCAACCTACAGAAACGTTACCTGCCCATTGTTCAGAAAATTTACGGCCTACGCCTAGAGTAGCTGAGATTTGATCATCAGTATAAGAAACAATATCAAAGCCATTTGGATTATTAGGAGTAGCACCTGCCGCGCCTAAAGCTCTTGAAACTCGTTCAAACTGCTGTGGACGAATTGAGAAATCCTTCCAGTTGACCCAGCGTACGTTAGCAAAGGCTACTGTATCTGCCATAATACCGCTTTGGAAATCAAGGTTTACAGACTGAGGAGTAGAAATTTTAGTATTTGTATTTACATTATAAAGCGCAGCAGCAGGGTTTTGCGTTACTAAAGCTAAAATATCACTACGACCATATTCATTTGTTTTCAAATCATGATCAATTTCAGAACGATAAGTTAGTGATGCTTTTAGAGCAATTTCAGGAATCTGGTAAGCAATACCCGCTAACCAACCTACAGCACTATCGTCTTCCATTGTAGCATTGTATTGACCTAATGCAGTTGTACTGCCATATGCTAGACCACGTAATTGAACATTACCTTCAACTGACTGGTATACAGCACCACCATAAATATTAAAATTTTCAATAGGTTGATAACCTACAAGCATAGTAATATTTTCTGATTTAACTTCTACTTCTGTACCTTCTGTTCCATTATGGAAAACACCACCAGCTAAAGGATTTAAATAAGTATCAGTAGGGTAAGTTGCTTTCGCTCCAAATGGCTGATCATAAATTATACCAAATGAAAAATTATCAGTTAACTGAAATTTTAATGCTGCACTGGGAAAATAATAATCATCACCCATTTCGCCAACTGAGGTGCCTCGATAAGCAGGAGCTAATGGTGCGGCAGCTCCTCCTGGCGTCCAATTATTTTGAACTTTACCAGAAACTGATGGATCAAGAACAGAAATTCCGGCTTCAAAATAATTACCTGGTTGTAAGAATGCAGAGATCGACTGACCTGAACGATCTAAAGCTGCTGCAAATACCCCAGTTGCAGGTAGCATCGCTAAAATCATTGCTGTGCTAAGAGTTTTTAATTTCATTCTAGTCTTTCCTTGAGATACGGGAAGTTTTACGTGCATGATCTATGCTTTTTAATTTTGGAGATCATCCTCTTCCGGGATAAAATCTAACTTAACTCCATGTGACAAAAATAGCACAATTAAAACAAGAGTAAATGCTCTATTTGAACTTAAAAATAAAAAAATATGTTGAAAAATCATACTAAATAGAGTAAATGTTCTATAATTTTAATGGAATAATTAATTAAGTAATTGAAATATAAAAATATTAATTTATCGTTATTATGTAATAATCGCTTTTTTCAATTAAAATTTAAAATTTGACTATTCAGATTTTTAAAAATAATCAAGAAAATCAAGAGCAAAATTTAAGCAAATAATTAATTTAAGTGAATTCATTGTAGGGAGGAATGGGTTAATTTTCTTTAAACAAGATTTTAAGTAGGAAGTAGTGGGTCAGTTTAAGATGATTTTAAGTAATATCTGTTCAGATAAAGAGGATATTTATTTAAATTTTCTGTGATGCAAAACTCAAACTATTTTTTGTCTTATCAGTACATTTTATTATTTATAAATTTCTTTATCTTAAAAATTTTTTTCCCTGTAGGCGGGTTAATCGATTTATCTCTTATACAACCGTGGGTAAGCCACTCGGGAGAATTCCTATTTCGTGATAGCTGGTATTTGGCGAAACTCAACCATAGCTATATAAAAGATATAATTATGGCTGTTTATATCTGCTATTTTATGGGCTGGTTAAGCTCATTTAAGTGCCAAAAACTTAAAACGTATCAAATGAAGTGGGGCTATTTTTTTCTGGTCTCCCTGTTATGTACCAGTATCGTTGGTCTCATCAAGTCGCAGTCTGCATATGCTTGTCCATGGAATATGACTATCCCTTCTATTTCAGGGTTTACTTGGGATTTTTCAGCAAAAAATGGGCATTGCTTTCCAGGCGGCCATGCTTCAACAGGTTTTGCTTTATTAACAGGCTATTTTGTTTACCGCTTATCTAATATAAAAAAGGCCTGTTTCTTTCTTGTGGCTGGCTTAATACTTGGTTTTGCAATGGGCTGGGCACAGATGATGCGTGGTGCCCATTTTTTAAGTCATAATCTATGGACATTGTGGATCTGCTGGTGTGTAAATGTTCTGATATACCAGATTATCCTCAACTATTCTCCTCAAATTTTAAGTACTGACTAGAGATTCTGGCTCTCTACTTTCTACAGGTTTTTTAAAGAATATTATCTGGTAAAAATATATTGACCTGTAAGCCACCTAATGTCTGGCTGTGTGTAAAACTAAGCCGTCCCTTTAAACGTTGGGTTGCCTTATGAACAATGGACAGACCTAAGCCACTCCCAATTTCTGTATGCTGATAAACACGGTAAAAACGCTGAAGTACCTTTTCGTATAGCATAGGGTCAATACCTGGTCCACTGTCTTCTATCTGTATCAGTGCTCCATTTTCTCTGGCATATACGGAAACATTAATTACACCATTTTCTGGCGTGTATTTAATGGCATTATCAATCAGATTAAAAATAATTGAGTGTATGATAGCGGGTTCCGACAGGATACTCACCGGATCCTGCTGCTCCATGCCCAGATCGATATTCTTTTGTATTGCCAGCTGGATGAGTTCCTCTACACAATTTGTAGCGATATCGCTCACTCTGACCTGCACACTATGCTCAGTTTCTAAAATATTTGCATCCTGTTGAGCCAGGCTAAGTAATTGACTGACCAGATGCTGGACACGCATTAAACCTTTATTGAGGTTCTTTAAAGCAGGATGGTCAGGAAACTCTTGTAACAGAATCTGTATTTGCAAATTTAATGCAGTAATCGGTGTTCTTAACTCATGAGCTGCATTTGCTATAAATTGCCGCTGCTCTTGCTGTGAATACTGAATCCGGCTGAATAGAGAGTTGATTTCATTAAGGACTGGTACAATTTCTTGGGGATATTTAAATATTTGAACCGGTTCTAATTCATGTGGCTCACGCTTTGCAATTTCTTCTTTAAATTCGTCTAAAGGTTTAAGATTGTGGCTGATGATCCAGCCTAATCCCCAGAGCACCAAGGGCATAAACAGCAAGTAGGGAATAAACATATTGCCCGCAAGTTCTAGTGCCAGATGCCGGCGGACAGAAAGCTGCTGGCTAACCTGTATCTGGTCATGCTCAAGTGGGAGCACATAAGTCCGCCAGATATCACTTGCAGTCTGGTGTGTATAAAAACCGGCTTTTTCTACCGGTGCCACCAGCCGCTTTGACTGGCTTTGATGATCTTGATCAGTATATGCCCATACATCTACAAATAAATCTTCTTCATGGTAGCGCTGATGTTCATCAAACTGGCTTTGGATCTGCTCTGGACCATGGGCGGCAATACGTTCAGCCAGATTCTGCATCTGGGCATCCAGAATTTCATTAATTTCTTCAAGCGCAATACGATAAGCTGAAAAGACCAGTACACAGCCCAGACTGATACTAAAGAATGAAATATAGAGTATGAGCCGTTTTTTTAAGGAGTAATTTGATGACATAAAAACTTCGCTGTTTAAGCTTAGGCCTGACCCAGACGGTAACCTAAACCGCGAATAGTCCGGATAAAGTCCTTGCCGAGCTTGGTGCGTAAATGGTGTATATAGACCTCAATGGTATTGCTGTTGATTTCAGAATCTATATCGTAGAGCTTATCTTCCAGGCTGCTTCTGGAAAAAATTTTATAGGGGTAACTCATCAAGGGAATAAGGATAGCCCATTCACGCTTGGACAGGTCAATATGTTCGTTTTTAAACAGAGCAGAATGCTGTTCCAGATCAAGTATCAGGTCGCCATGTTGTAGTATCTGTACGGTTTCGGTCTGAATGCTGGTTATAGTGCTGCGACGTAATAGAGCCTGTATACGTGCCAGTAATTCATCAAATTCATAAGGCTTGACCAGATAATCATCTGCACCTTGATTCAAGCCATCTACCCGGCTGTGTAGCTGGTCGCGTGCAGAAATAATTAAAACTGGAAGAGCCGGTTTTTGCTGCCGGATCTGCTTGAGGGCCTGCATTCCATCCATAAGAGGAAGGCCCAGATCTAACAGGACAATATCAAATTCCTGTGTTTTAAGGAGTTTTAGGCCATCAATACCGTTATTTACCCATTGCACTGCGAACTGCTGATATTGCAACAGTGTAATGGTGGATTCGGCAATCATAAAATCATCTTCAATAATCAGGATTTTATTCATTTTTTATATCCTCAGGTCCGATAGATGATGGCATTGTTGCAGCATATCATGCTGTGGCTGTATCACTGCACTCTTAATGTTGAGCAGACTGAGCAGGGTAGGAAATAAATTATCCTGGCTCAGATTTTGCTGTTTCTGGTTGGCCAGACAGGCGAACTGCACAGGGTGCTGCTGTTTCCAGCTCTCTGAAAACCACATTAACATTGGAATATGGGTTTGCTGGCTGGGTGCAATGGCATAAGGCGAACCATGCAAATATAAGCCATGTTCTCCAGTAGATTCACCATGATCAGATAAATACCATAGCGCGCTCTGATAGTGTTGGTTCCCTTTTAAGGTTTGTATAAGCTCGGCAAGCACATGATCGGTATAAACTATTGAATTATCGTAGCTGTTAATTAAAGACTCGGTACTACAACCCTGAATGGCATTGGTATTACATGTTGGTTGGAACCGCTGGTATGCTGCTGTTGAGCGCTTAAAATAAGCCGGGCCATGACTGCCTGCCTGATGCAGAACAATCAGGCGTGGTGCCTTATCGGTTTCTGGAATACTGGCCAGATAAGCCTGGAGTGCCTCAGGCAAGATTTCATCATGACATTCTCCCTCTATACACCACTTCTGTTTAAGGGATTTATTAAATCCATATTGTTCTATGCGGTTGCAGACGCCTTTACAGCCTGAGTTATTATCCACCCAAGTCACTTTGTAGCCCGCACGCTGGGCAATATCTAGCAAGCCTTCCCGGTGTGATGCGAGCTGTTCATCATACTGCTGACGCGGCATACCGGAAAACATGCAGGGAACTGAAACTGCTGTGGCTGTTCCACAAGAATTGACCTGACTGAAATTTATAATATCCAGTTTAGATAGTTCTGGATTGGTCACTCTGGTATATCCATTTAAAGCAAAACTCTCAGCACGGGCAGTTTCACCTACTACCAGAACCATAAGCTGGGGTTTTTTTGAATCTGATACCGGTAAAATTAAATGTGCATCTTCTCCATATTTAATAAGTGGCAAATTCTGTCTTGGCGCTTTCTTTTTATAATACGAAATGCTAGATGCGATTACATTTTGTGGGCTGATCATACCTTTTAGATCACGATGTTCACGAAAGATAGCTGCATAATCAATATAGAAGGTAAATAGCATCAAGCCGGCCAGAACCAATGAGGTAAGCGCACCGAACATTTTAGAAATAAAAACTTTAGATAAAGCTTCAGTTTTTATTTTGACTAAGCCTAGCAATGATAAAGGCAGCAAGACAAAGCCAAGACTCCACAAAACAAATTGCCAAGAGAGCAGATCCAGTACTTCGTGCTGATCGGTTTGTAATGCATTCTGAATTTGGTCAGCTGATATACCTATGCCCAGACTATTAACAAAATAAGCTGAAAAACCGCCTAAAAGAATGAAGATGACAGCAAAGAATCGAATGTTCCATTTCCACTGCAGCAACTGAAAAATCAGGTTGTAGATACTCACCACTACAATGACTGTTGCCATTAAAAATAACCATGCCTTGATTCCCTGATAAGGTGTGAGCTGCATCATCTTCATATAAAAAGAAAGATTCAGGGCAACGCCAAACCATATAGACAGGATTAAATTGAAGATATTAAGTGAAATAGGCGGAAACTTGTTCTGGAGTCGTCTGAATATCATAAAGGCATTGATACTTTCAGCTTATATGGAATTTTAATGTAAAAGCTGAAACTTAAATGATACTTAAATCAGGGAAGAGGAGAGACAAAATATGCAAAAGGCTTTGCCATCATTAAAGAGATGTATACTGATTTAAAAGGATGTGTGCCCTGCGGGACTCGAACCCACGTCGGTCGCTTAGGAGGCAACTGCTCTATCCAGTTAAGCTAAAGGCACAAAGAAGACTTATTATAAATGAAAAAGTTACTGCCTCAACAATAACTTTTTCAAAATAGAATTTTATGGACTTTACGCACGAGGTTTAAGTATTTTATAAAGCACTAGCATGAGAACCACCCAGATTGGTAGCATCAGCACCGACTCTTTAAAGCCTTGTGTCCACATAATGTAGAGTACAACAGCAATAAATACTAAAACGATATAGTTGCTCAGAGGTGAAAACAGTGCCGGAAATTTGGATAAAATTCCATTTTTCTGAATATAGTCTTTGAACTTTAAGTGGGTTAACGTGATCATGGCCCAGTTCAGTACTAAAGCTCCTACTACCACATACATCAGATGACCTAATGCATCTTCTGGAATCAGATAGTTCAGTAATACGCAACCGAAAATCAGAAGTGCAGAGAAAAGCACAGCAGGAATCGGTACACCTTGCTTATTAACCTTCAAGAATATTTTTGGCGCATTACCTTGTTGAGCCAGACCATACAGCATACGGCTATTGGCATACATGCCGCTGTTATAAACTGACAGGGCTGCAGTCAGAATAATAAAATTCAGCAGATGAGCTGCCCAGCCAATACCTAACTGGCTAAAAATCATTACAAATGGACTTTTATCCAGACCACCGAGTTCCAGCTGGTTCCATGGTACCAGTGACAGTAAGATGGTGAGTGAACCTACATAAAACAGTAAAATTCGGAAAACTACTTGGTTAATAGCCTTAGGAATAGTTTTTTCCGGGTTTTCTGCTTCTGCAGCTGCCATTCCGATCAGTTCAATCCCGCCAAAAGCAAACATCAGGAAAGCCAGCATATAAAACAGGCCGTCAAAACCATTCGGGAAAAAGCCGCCATGACTCCACAGATTGCTAAAAGATGCACCAGAACTGGCATCTGCAGTAAAGATCAGATAAAGGCCAAACACAATCATGGAAATGACTGCTGCCACCTTGATAATGGATAGCCAGAATTCTGATTCACCATAAAACTTGACATTACCCAAGTTAACTAAAGTAATGATTACAAAAAAGAAGAGTACCGAAGCCCACGCAGGAATATGCGGCCACCAGTAATTGATATATTTGGCAACGGCAGTCAGCTCTGTCATTGCAACTAAAATATAAAGAATCCAGTAGTTCCAGCCTGCCAAGAAGCCCGGAAAGTTACCCCAGTATTTATGCGCAAAATGACTAAAAGAGCCAGCAACCGGCTCATGTACAATCATTTCACCTAGTTGGCGCATAATTAAAAAAGCAATTAATCCACCGATCGCATAACCTAAAATAATGGATGGACCAGCAGACTGTATAACCTGCGCAGAACCTAAAAACAGACCGGTACCAATAGCTCCACCCATGGCAATAAGCTGGATATGACGGTTTTTTAAGCCACGCTGAAGTTGCGATGTATTATTGTTCAAAGTGCTCAGCTCGACGATGACTAAGTCAAGTATTGTAATGTATTGCAACTTATTAGCCTAGTCAGACTAATTGCTTGCTGCTGAATCTTAAGCTCTTTTATAAATTTAATAAAAATAAATAACTTAGAGAGAGGTAAGGCTGTTATTTATAGAATTGGGATGGTTGAGTATTTAAATTTAGTCTGACTAGTCTATAAAATAATTCTGCCGGTTTCAGACTCGAACAGGAATAGCCTGCACAGCAGTTTAAAAAAGCTTTAATATGAACCGGGATTGGATAGCCCACATTTGCCCAGCAATAATCATAAAGAATGACAGGAATTAAAACAGCAATGAGTTCAGTACCACAAATTAAAGTCGCCGCTACCTATATGCGTGGCGGAACCAGTAAAGGTGTATTTTTTAAACTTGATGATTTACCTGAAAAGGCTCGCGAAGCAGGTCAGGCGCGTGATCATTTTTTACTGCGTGTGATCGGCAGTCCAGACCCTTATGCCAAACAGATTGATGGGATGGGTGGAGCGACCTCAAGCACCAGTAAAACGGTGATCCTGTCTAAAAGTACCCGGGCAGAACATGATGTCGATTATCTGTTTGGACAGGTCTCAATTGACCAGCCTGTCGTTGACTGGAGTGGTAACTGTGGCAATTTGACCGCAGCAGTTGGGTCTTTTGCTATTAGTAACGGACTGGTTGATGCTGATCGTATTCCTGAAAATGGTATATGTACCGTAAAAATCTGGCAGGTCAATATTGGTAAAACAATTGTTGCACATGTACCTGTAACGCAAGGGCAGGTTCAGGAAACTGGAGATTTCGAGCTAGACGGTGTGACCTTCCCGGCAGCCGAAGTTCAAATTGAGTTTTTAGATCCTTCCGATGATGATGGTGAGGGGAGCAGCATGTTTCCTACTGGCAATGTCATCGATATGTTCGAGGTTCCTGGAGAAGGCAGTTTTCAGGCTACATTTATTAATGCAGGCATCCCCACTATTTTTTTAAATGCAGCAGATTTAGGGTATACCGGCACGGAGTTACAAGAACAGATTAATACTGACCCTTTAGCGCTAGCACGTCTGGAAACTATTCGTGCCTTTGGTGCTCTTAAAATGGGACTGATACAGGATATAGCTGAGGCAGCCTCCCGTCAGCATACGCCGAAAATTGCTTTTGTGGCGCCCCCGCTTACTTATATGGCCTCCAGTGGAAAGCAGGTCAAGCAGGAAGATATTGACCTGCTGGTCCGTGCGATGTCGATGGGTAAACTACACCATGCTATGATGGGTACTGCTGCAGTTGCTATAGCAACAGCGGCGGCAGTCCCAGGTACTGTGGTAAATCTCGCTGCTGGTGAGGGAGAGCGTGAAGTCGTCCGTTTCGGGCATCCTTCCGGGACCTTACGTGTGGGCGCACAAGCTGAACAGCAGCAGGGAACATGGACTGTCAGGAAAGCCATTATGAGCCGGAGTGCCCGTGTGCTGATGGAAGGCTGGGTTCGTGTACCGGGCGACTGTTTTTAACCAAAGACGTCAAATTAAAAAATACCAGTCTTCAAAGTCAGGCTGGTATTTTTTATATTTCTTCTTTTGATTATAAAGAGCTAATGTGATTTTCTCCCTAAAATAGGGGGTGCTATAATACTTTCGAACTGAGCCATAGAGAAAACAGGCGGAAAGCAGTATGATGCTCTTACTTTTGATAAGGATAACATCATGACTGACCAACTTCCTGCATGCCCACAGTGTCACTCTGAATTTACCTATCAAGACCAGGAACTTTATATCTGTCCTGAATGTGCGCACGAGTGGCCAGCATCCAACATGATAGAGACCGAAACTTTTTCAGTTAAGGATGCGGTAGGTAATTTGCTTCAGGATGGGGATACGGTCAGTGTGATCAAAGACCTGAAAATTAAAGGTTCCTCACAGGTCGTAAAAATAGGTACAAAAGTTAAAAATATTCGCCTGATTGAGCATAGTGATCATAATATTGATTGTAAGATTGACGGAATTGGAGCCATGAAACTTAAATCCGAATTTGTTAAAAAAGTCTAACCGAACAGAAAATATTGAGGCTATTTGTGTCAGCAATACCCGCAGTTAAAGCAGAGATATTAAAACAGGCGCAAGAACGTATCCAGCAGGACCTGCTCAGTGCGCTGGAGGCGTTTTCCTTACCAGAGCCTTTAAAAAGTGCGGTATATCATGCAGTCATGCTCGGAGGTAAACGGGTCCGTCCTGCACTCTGTTATGCAACAGCGGCCCTGCAGCCCAACTCCAATTTTGCAGCTGTGCGCCGTGCTGCGGTCGCGATCGAAATGATCCATTGCTATTCGCTGGCACATGATGATTTGCCATGTATGGATAATGATCTGCTGCGCCGCGGTCAGCCTACCTGTCATGTTGCTTTTGGTGAAGACACTGCATTACTGGCTGGTGATATATTACAGTCAATGGCATTTGAAGTTCTGGGTAGCCGCCTGTTTGATCAAGGTGTGGCGGTAGACCAGGCAGTTGTATTAAGACAGATGCAGATATTGGCTACTGCAAGCTCAAAAATGGTTTGTGGCCAGGTGATGGATTTACAGGCTGAAGGCAAGCAGGTAGACCAAAGCCAGCTGGAAAATATTCACCGCAATAAGACAGGCGCATTGATTCAGGCGGCGATCATGATGGCTGCGGTGACTATATTTAATGGTACGGATCAGGCTATTCCACAACTTCGCCAATATGGACAGGCAATTGGTCTGGCATTTCAGGTACAGGATGATATTCTGGATATTGTGTCTGAAACAGAAGTACTGGGTAAAACGGCCGGTAAAGATGAGCAGGTCGAAAAGTCAACTTATCCTGCTTTGATGGGGCTTGAACAGGCACAGCTTTATGCCAAGCAACTCCATGATCAGGCTTTTAGTGCGCTTGAATATTTTGGAGAGGCTGCTGAAGAGCTCAATACAATATCCCGCTTCTTACTGTCACGTAAAAGCTAGATCTGGCCAATAAAACCCTGTAATTAAAAAGGAGCATGTTAAGCTCCTTTTTATATAAAAAATGCGCTCATAAAACTATTTTTTCTAACTATCAGTCTGTTTAAAGCAGTTTTTATTGAGTAATTTATGGGTGTTTTGCTCAAAGTCTTTCTGCCGAGACTCAAGTTTTACTTCCGTTATTAATATTAAACTCTATTTAATATTAATAAAATAAGAACAGGCGGCTATTAAGCAAGCCACCTGTTTTAATAAAATCAGTCAAGATTAGTTATGACGACCCATAATTCCGCGGATGGTATTGAGTACATCAGCCGGTAGAACCACCGTTTTAGCATTGTTGGATTTTGCCATATCCTGCATGGCTTTTACATATTGTTCACCGAGCAAATAAGCTACCGGTATTTCCTTGTCACCTACTGCTGAGGTGACCATATCAATAGCTTTTTGTGAGGCTTCGGCCAATACGACCTGTGCCTCTGCATCACGGCGAGATGCCTCCAGACGACCATCAGCTTCTAAAATGGCAGCCTGTTTTTCACCATCAGCACGTGTTACGGTTGCACGGCGCTGACGTTCAGCTGCTGCCTGCGCTTCCATTGCAGCCTGCATGGTTGCAGAAGGCTGAATATCTTGGATTTCTACAGTTTTTAAAGTGATACCCCAATCCGAAATATCATCGGAAATGGCTGCTTTAAGTTTGGCCTTGATATGATCACGTGAAGAAAGTGCATCATCCAGATCCATTTCACCAACAATTGAACGTAAAGAAGTCTGTACCAGATTCTGAATCGCCCAACTATAGTTTTCAATACCATAGACGGCTTTTTCTGGTGTAGTCAGATTGATATAAGCTACTGCATTCATCAGCAGTACGGCATTATCTCGGGTGATCACTTCTTGTGAAGGAATATCCAGAACAATATCTTTGGTGGTCACTTTATAGGCGACTTCATCGACGTAGGGAATCACAAAACTCAGGCCCGGATTCAAAGTAGTATGGTATTTACCCAGACGTTGAACAATCCACTTATAACCTTGAGGAACAATACGCACCCCTTTAAAAATAGTTACGCCTACAAAGAGTAAAAAGACTAAAACAATAATGGTGCTGACTGACATGATGGCTTCTCTTTATATTTTCATGATAGTAACGTGCAGTTAACCGTGTCGCTGCACGACCAGGTTATTTCCTGATATATCCGTCACTTGTACCCGATCACCGACTTGAACAATATCTTGCGTACGGCAGTTCCATTCATCCGACCCTAGTAACGGCATGGGAAAACGGACTTTAATCTGGCCATGTTCCATTCCGGTCTGAATAACCATGCCTATCTGGCCGATAGTGGCCTCCCTTGAGAGCCCGGCCTTAGTTTTATCGATAGACAGAGGCTTGATAAACTTGAACCAGAGCAGGGTACATAGAATCGACAGGACAATCCACATCACGATCTGAGTGGTCAGGCTCATCATTGGAAAAAGCCAAAACAAAATACAAACCATGATTGCAGCAATACCAAACCATAATGCGGCAAAGGCAGGAAGAATTAACTCGGACAGAATCAGTAAAATGCCGAGTACAAACCAGTGCCAAGGTTCAATTACAAATTCCATAATTTTGTCCGGTGATTAAAGTTACAGCAAAAAGATGAATCTTCACTGTAACAGATCAATAACCCAATGAAAATTTAAAAATTTTCAGCTATTCAGAATTTTGGGCGTGGGGCTGGCTTAAAGGCCGCAGGTGACTTCTTAAATTGCTGAATCGTGCCTTGAATAGCCCGTATCTTAAGCTGCGCCGCTTTCTCGCCTTCTAAAATAGATTCATTGCTGGCTTTTAAGTCAAGTACGCCTAAGTGCCCGACTTTAGGTTGAATGACCACATTGGCCTGTGCAAGTTCTTCATTAATGCTTTGCTGGCCCATGATATTAATGGTCTGGTCCAGCAAACCCCACATATTTACCGGACGGCTGGCATCTGGTCTGGCTGAAATATCAACCGCAATAACAATATCCGCTCCCATATCTCTGGCAGTTTTTACCGGAATCGGGCTCACCAGTCCACCATCAATATATTTGGTTTTACCAATAGTTGCCGGCACAAATACATTCGGGATACTGCATGAGGCCCGTACAGCCTGTCCCGCATTCCCCTTAATGAAGTCTGCTTTTTGACCATTATTAAGACGTGTTGCGACTGCAGCAAAGCGGATTGGAAATTTTTCAATTGGTTTATTGCTGACCTGAGTATTCACATAGTTCTGCAATTTTTGGCCTAAAATAATACCTTGGCTATTAAGGGTTAAATCACGAATATCAGCCTCTTTAAGCTGTAGTGCCAGCTGCTGTAACTGATACGGGGTTTTACCACTGGCATAAATGCTACCGACAAAGCTACCGGCACTGGTACCTGTAACAATTTTAGGTTTAATACCGTGAGATTCGAGTACTTTAATTACACCGATATGAGCAAAACCTTTAGCACCACCACCACCAAGTGCTAAGGCAATGACGGGCTCACGAGCCTTTAATTGTGTTGTAACCGGTGGAGTCTGGGCGGTCTTGTCACATCCAGCAAGAGCTAGTGCCAGTATTCCTGCAAAAGTAAGCTGTACAAATTTCATCTTTAGTTTAGTAGTGACTTGGATCAGAAAAGATATGTCCATCACAGCAGATTTGCTTAATTTTTGCCAGCATTTTCCAGCAGTTTTTGTAAGGGTAGGGCCAGCCACTCTGGTTTTTTGGGAAAGAATTTCCCCTGATATTGTTTCAGGATATACTCCAGATCTGCTTCATAGTTGCCTGTAGGCTGCATGATGCCTAGGCAATAAACTTTTTTATGCTTGTAGTCGAAAGAAAACATGACTATTGGAATATCTGCCTGATAAGCAATCCAGTAAAAACCGCTTTTGATTTTCTCGGCACGTTTTCGGGTGCCTTCTGGGGCGAGGGCAATCCAGATTTTGTCAGTAGAGTGGATTTTTTCCACTGCCTGTTCAGTCAGGCCATTGGTACTGTTACGCTTGACTGGAATAATACCTATCCATTTGAGTAAAGACTTAAAAGGGAATCTGAACAGGCTATCTTTTCCAAACACGTTTACTTTTAATCCCAGTGCCCCAATCACCAAAAAACCGTACCAGCCATCAATGTTGGAAGTATGGGGTGATACCACTGCAACAGCTTTAGGCAGATTGGGAAATTCACCTTCAAAAGTCCAGCCCTGTGCCAGAAACAGTTTCTGGCATAAAAGCCGAGTAGCTGCTGTACCGCGTGAGGGAACCAGATTGGGCAGACGGGGAAAATGTTGTAACATGCTTTGGTTTTTTAAGTAGTGGCGTATTTTAAATCTTAATCTGATGTCACAGCTGATACATTGGCAAAATATCTGAAGCTTGGTTTATGGGAATGAGCATCATGGACAGTGTGAGCAGCACAAAAATAATCCTAAATAACCGAGTAAAGTAAATGTCCCGGCATCTTTATCTGCTGCTGTTTTCGTTGTACTGGGCGCAAGGCCTACCTGTTGGTTTTATGACACATGCCTTGCCTGTCATTCTTCGTATGCAAGGGGTATCATTGGCACATATTGGCGGCTTTGGCCTGTTAATGCTACCGTGGTCAATCAAAATTCTCTGGGCACCCTGGATTGACCGTTATGGTACTCAACGGTTTGGACATTATCGTAGCTGGATTATCCCTACACAGTTATGCAGTGTTTTAATATTAATTGCCCTGTCATTCTTGCCGATTCAGGCACTCGACCAGCCCGTTTTTTTACTCACTTTTTTTGCTGCCTTAATGCTGCTAAATCTGGCAGGTGCCACCCAAGATGTAGCTACAGATGGACTGGCTGTTCATCTGCTTACCCTCAAACAACAGCATTGGGGTAACACTTTCCAGGTCATTGGCTCACGTTTGGGCTTTATAGTAGGAGGCGGAGCTTTGCTCTGGGCATTGGACTGGTTAAGCTGGCAACCTACATTTTTAGTACTGGCAGCTTTGGTTCTTTTAAATACGCTACCCATTGTTTTATTTAAAGAGCCCGCAAAAGAAGTATCGGTCTTTTACGAAAAAATATCCTGCAAGCAAAGTATCAGACAGTATTTTAACTATTTCCTGAATAACCGGATTTTAAAATCCTGGTTAGGAGTGTTAGTCACTTTTAAAGTAGCAGATGGACTATCCGGACCGCTGTTAAAACCACTGATGGTCGATCTGGGACTCAGCCTTTCACAGATTGGTATTTACATCACAATATTAGGTGCTGTTGCAGCACTTTTCGGAGCAGTATTAGCTGGTACGCTATTAAGATGGATGCGTCGTACGCAGGCTTTATTCCTGTTTTCTTTTTTCAAGGTTCTAAGTTTAATTGCATACGCCTGGCTGGCTTATTGTTATGACCAGCAGTATAGGGTAAGTCACTGGTTAATCTATTGCATTAATGCAGCTGAAGACATGATTTCTGCCATGTTACTGGTTGTCATGCTTACACTGGTAATGCAATATTCAAGAAAACAACATGCCGGCACCGATTTCACTTTTCAGGTTGCCCTTATGGCAACAATTAGTGGGCTACTGTACACGTTAAGTGGTATCGCCGGAGACTGGCTAGGTTATGCCTATTATCTGAATATTATTATAGGCATTTCAATATTGTGTATGTATCCAATTTGGCTCTGGACGAAGGTCAGCCAGCATCCTTTGGATGTATAAGAACTATTTGTTTTACTGTATTCAGGTGATAGAAAAAAGTATATGGTTTTATTCTTATAAGAACTTTAAACAATAAAAGTTATATAAACCAAATTTAGTATAGTGTGTGACAATTAAATATTTTTATTTTGCCTTATAAATAATTTTTATTAATTAATAAATTTAGAAAAGATTCACTGCAATCAAGGCAATAAGGGCGGGTAGTGCCTGAATATATATAATTTTCTTACTTGCGGTCAGTCCACCGTATATTCCTGCAACCAGGACGCAGCCTAAGAAGAAATTGGCGAGTGCCAGTGCATAGCTCTCAGGTGCATACAATGACCAGAGCAGGCCAGCTGCCAAGAAACCATTATATAAGCCTTGATTTTGCGCCATGACTTTAGTCAACCGTGCTTTTTCAAGAGTATTACCAAATGCTTTTAAACCAGAGGGCTTATCCCATAAAAACATTTCTAAAACTAAAATATAGAGATGTAGCAGTGCAATCAAAACAATCAGAATTTGTCCGATCATACACTTTATCCTTATTATTGATGAATAACGCCAGATCAGCCTCGTAGCTGATCTGGGATAAAAAATTACGGTTTAAGAAGTACTTTGCCCTGACGTGCACCTTGAGTGGCTTTCAGTGCAGCTTCTTTAATTTGTGCAAAGCTGAATATACCTTCAACAGGAAGTAGTAATTTTTTTTGCGCTGCAAGCGTCAATAATTCTGTAATTAGCGCCTTTTTGCGTTCAACAGATAACTGCTTGTTGACGACGCTTGCCCAAAAGCCTTTGACAGTGGCCTGTTTAAAAATCAGATCTCCTGAGGAAATCTGCATGGTTTCACCTGTCATACTGCCAAATGAAACCAATAGGCTATTATCGCTCAGTAAAGCGAGCATTTCACCACTGGCTTGACCACCAATTGAGTCTACACCGGCTATAAGAGGCTGATCAGCATGAATGGCTTTCACCTGATTTTTCCAATCTGCCTGGTCTGTTGCAACTACATTCTCGATACCCAAGGCTTGCATTTCAGTGACTGCTTCGTGCCGACGAACCAGATGAATTACCTTCTGGCCACGCGCTTTTGCGATCATAGCCACAGTTTTACCCACCGCACCATTTGCAGTATTTTGAATCAGCCATGAATCTGTAGGCAGGTTGATAAAATCTAAGAGCATTAATGCGCTGATTGGCATCCCAATTAACTGAGCCGCAGTTTCGTCATCAATTGCATCAATTAAAGGGACGAGACCCTGCACTGGCGCAATAAAATATTCGGCCCAGCTACCATGAACTCCAGCAACTGCCACACGCTGACCCACTGTTACACCTTGCACACCTTCACCCAGTGCGTCGATTATCCCTACAGCTTCACTACCACCAATTGCGGGAAGTGTGGGCTTATAGCCATAACTGCCACGCACAGTCCATATATCATGGTTATGCATTGGAGATAAAATTGTTTTAATACGTACTTCGCCAGCTTTCGGCTCGGGTTGTGGCATATCGGCAGTTTCCAAAACCTCAACGGGTTCGCCAAACTGATGATGAATAATACTTTGCATTTGCTATTCCTTTAAAGGTTTTAATAATTGTTGGGTGGTTTCCAAGGCGAGATAGAGTGGTTGCTTATCTTGTGCAAGTTTTGCCAATAAAGCTGCACCCAACCATAGTTGATACATTGTTTGCGCCAGTTTTTCAGGTTCAATATGTAAGGAAATTGAACCGTCTTGTTGTCCTTCTTTAAGTAGACTCGTAATACGTTCTGTTAACTTATGCACGCCAAAGTTCAAAATTTGACGCATATCTTCAGATAAATCTGAAACTTCTGCTGCTAACTTGACGATCAGACAGTTTTCTGCCCAGCCTCTGCCATGAATACTTTCTTCAACATGAGCAGGAGGGTTAATCCATGCTTTCCAAAGTGCCAGAAGACGTAGGTAAGCGCTTCCGCCTTTTTGCTGCATCAACTGGTCAATCCTGACCGTGTAATCAGCCAGATACTGTTGTAGAAGTGCGCAGCCGAAAGCCTCTTTTGAAGCAAAGTAATAATAGAATGAGCCTTTAGGCACATCGCAATTCTTGAGAATTTCCTGTAAGCCCACTCCAACAAAGCCTTTATGCAGTACCAATTCAAAACTACTGCTTAAAATATGTTGGCGCGTTGCTTCACTTTTGTCTGATCGTTTCATACTTTTACTATAAATTACTAATAGACCAGTCGTCTACTTAATAATAAATTATTCTAGTGTTTTATATTGAAGCATCTTAATAAATAACTATATGCAGCCAGTATTTATCTGTAATACCGCTCATTCAGTTGTTTTCTATATTCAGATACTATTAGCAGTTGATCTAACTTAATGGACCTCATGCGGAGATAAAAGGTATCAGGTACAACTATACCTTTCTTGAGCAGACAACTAAGCTTTTAATAAAAAAATAAATAATAAAATCAGATTTTTAAATAAAAAATAATTGATTTTATTCAATCACAGGGCTCGCTAAGATCCGTTACAAACCAATCACGAGTAAATCATGAAAATGAAAATTTTAACGGGGCTAATCTTGAGTCTGGTTACAAGCACATCTTTCGCTGCACCAGCCATTTATGGGGAGATCGATGTAAGTCTGGATTATCTTCCAGAAAATAATGGTTCGGGTGTTTCTGATAAAGACGTTTGGGAAATTAATAGTAATAGTAGCTTTATTGGAATCAAGGGCGAGGAAAAACTGAACGAGCGTTTAAGTGCAATCTATGCTGCTGAATGGACCTTTTATGCAGATGGTGATAACACCGATTTTGACCAGCGTAACCGCCTTATAGGCTTAAAAGATATCAGACTTGGTACACTCAAGCTGGGCAAACATGATACACCCCTTAAGCAGCTGTCCGGTGTGGTAGATAGCTTTAATAATTATGTGGCTAATAAGGCAGATGTTGCCGGTATTTTTACTGGTGAAAACAGGGTAGACAATGTGCTGGTTTATGAATCACCCGCTATTCCTGTAGCGGAAGGAAATCTTAAAATAAATACGCTACTGGCAACTGGAGAAGCTTCAGGTATTAAAAAATCCAGTGGCGGTGTTAAAACAGCTGGGCGTGGTTTAGGTGATGCGTTCTCTACAGCGATCATCTATGACCATCAACTGTTTAATGCAGGCATTGCCTATGATAAAGCTATCCCAAGTAATTTTCTTGGACGAGGTATTTTAAATGCTTCCGAGCCGGAACCCTTAAGCAGCGGTATATTCGCAGCAGCAAATACCGTTCGGGCAGTGGGACGGATTCATTTGAACCAGCCTCTGTATCTGAAAGTACTCTATCAGAGTTCAAAAGTGGCGGATGCAGCCGGAAATGCAACGAGTGCGGCGACAATTGATGATGCACAAGGCTGGCTGATCGGAGCAGAGTATCAACTGCCTCAGGCCCAAGACTGGATTCTAAAGGCACAATATAGCCAGAATACCACCTCATTTAAGAATGCCACACCAGATTACGAAGCACAGCAGTATATGGTAGGTGCGGACTATACCCTAAATAAACAGGTCAAAACCTATGGTTATGCGGGTTATTTAACGCTCGAGCAGGGTGAAAGTAAAAATAAACAGCCTCTAGGGGGTATAGGACTTGAATATAAATTCTAAAATTCTATGTATGAACAGGACCAATGAATAATATGGTTCGCACTGTTGAGCCCGGTTTTTTTAACAATATCGAATGAAGCGTATGAGCAGCAGTTTGCTAAATCAAGTGAAAAAACCGGTTAATTACGTTGAGGTAAATCAGGCTGAAACTGAGCCTGACACACCCCTTTAATTTTTTGTCTATTCACTACGACATAAATTGACTGTCCTACTTTTTTATCTTTACAGAGCTGTTGGTATTTTGAATATATTCCCAAACGGCTGGTAGGATCAGCGCTTGTATTGTAGAACTGATGCTGCTCCAGACGTGACCAGTCACGAGGGTTATTCGGTTTGAAGCTGAGCCGGCATGTGCCAGACAGACGATAACTGTTACTGGTAATTTTCTCTCCCATTATTTTTCCCTGACAAAGTTTATCCAAAGCAGTACGATTAGGACCATTCATCACGTGCATATTATCATTTAGGGTCTGCTTTGCACTGTTCATGGGGGAAACCGTTTCAGCTGCGGATGCAGTAAAACTTTCAGCAGTTTGATGCGGAGTTGATGTAGCCATCATGTTATAAACTAAGGGCATATTTAAAGTTGAGTCTGAAGCTGTCGTCTTGGAAACAAGTTCGGCAAAACTTGAATTCATCCATATTACGGCTAAGCTAATACTGAAGGCAAATGCTCTTTTTTTCATCATGTAACTCATTCTTGGCAAAAGATAAATGATTTAAATTATTGTGATGACTAATAGCCCTGTCATGATCGAGCTGGTTGTTATAGTTGCAATTGCTGTATGTTTTTAACACAAATTAGTATAACGCCGATTCTCAATTAGGCTACTCTAATTTTCTAAATTTTAAGTTATGAATATTATGTATGATTCAAGCCATCCTTTTTGATCTGGATAATACCCTGACACACCGTGACCAGAGTGTAGAGGCTTATAGTTACTATTTGGCCCAATATTATCAACGGCACCTGGGAGAGGTGGATGTAATGCAGATTAAAGCTATCATCAACCGGATTGATAATGGCGGCTATCCCAAAAAGGAATTGCTAACTCATCCGAGTATTGCTGCTTCCGTTGCACAGGCATTACAACATGAACTTAAATGGCATCATGCTGTAGATTTTGATGAGTTGACGGCATTCTGGTTTGAACAGTTTGGCCTGCATGCAGTACCGATGGAAGGCTCTGAACAAGTATTGCAAGAGCTAAAACAGCAGGGTTTTAAACTGGCAATAGTGTCAAATGGCGGTCATGACACACGACTCAAAATTATAGAGGGTTTAAATATCGCTCACTATTTTGACCTGATTGTCAGTTCGGAGCTAGCAGGTTCTAAAAAGCCGGAGCCAGAAATTTTTCAATATGTATGTCAGCGGCTGAATGTTATGCCTGAAGAATGTCTGTTTATTGGTGACCATCCCATAAATGATATTCAGGGCGCGCAAAATGCAGGAATGCATCCGGTCTGGATGGAAGGCTTTCATGAAGTAGATCCATACGACGCTCAGTTAATAAGCCCCAGAATTAAAAAACTTGAGGAAATCTGGCAATTTATTGGTTAATAAAGCTAAAAAGCGGCCTGGATGGCCGCCAGATATGAGCAGAATTTTAAAACATACTATCATCCGAATTAGCAGAAATTTTATGGATAGAGAGGTCTGCACCAACAAACTCATCTTCCTGACTTAATCGGATACCCACAGTCAGTTTAAGTACGCCATAGACTAAAAAACCACCGCCCAGTGCAATAACAATTGCCAAAAAAGTGCCGAATAACTGTGAAATGAGTGAAACACCGCCCAGACCACCCAATATCTGCTGTCCAAATATTCCCACTGCTATTCCACCAAAAGCGCCGCATACGCCGTGTAATGGCCACACACCGAGTACATCATCTACCTTTAGACGGTTCTGGGTATAGGTAAACAGCTTGACAAAAATAATACCTGCCAGTGCTCCAATAATTAAGGCACCTACTGGATGAACAATATCTGACCCGGCACAGATAGCCACTAATCCGGCAAGTGGTCCGTTATGCAAAAAACCAGGGTCATTTTTACCTATAAAGTTGGCAGCCAGCGTTCCACCTGTCATGGCCATCAGGGAGTTAATGGCTACCAGACCAGAAATAGCATCCAGACGCTGGGCACTCATAACATTAAAACCAAACCAGCCCACAATCAGAATCCAGGAACCCAACGCCAGAAAAGGAATTGAAGAAGGGGGATGTGCACTGATCCGTCCATCTTTTTTATAGCGGCCACGACGTGCGCCTAAAAGTATTACAGCTGCCAAAGCAATCCAGCCACCCATCGCATGGACTACCACCGAACCGGCAAAGTCGTGAAAGCTTGCACCAAAACTGGACTTGAGCCAGTCCTGCAGGCCCAGATTCCCGTTCCAGATCATACCTTCAAAGAACGGGTAAATTAAGGCAACCAGAACTAGAGTCGCAATTGCCTGAGAGCGCATTTTGGCACGTTCAGCAATACCACCAGAGATAATGGCAGGTATGGCTGCCGCGAAAGTCAGCAGAAAAAAACAGCGCATCAGGTTATAGCCATGATCTTCAGCCAGCGTTGCACCTAGGTGAAAAAAATGATGGCCATAGGCAATATAATAACCAACAAAAAAATAAGCCAAGGCAGAAATCGAGAAGTCTGTCAGAATTTTACTTAAGGCATTCACCTGATTCTTATGACGTACAGTTCCCAATTCTAAAAAAGCAAATCCGGCATGCATGGCAAGTACCAGAATTGCACCAAGAAGGAGAAAAAATAAATCCATATTCTGCATAATGAGGTACCAATTCGGTGCAACTGATCTAAAACTTAGTCAGTATAACCATGCCAAATTTAAGTAAAAGAGAGGAGAAGACGGAAAATATTGATTAAGTTTTGATAAGAAATAACAAGACTCGATATAAAGCAATTACTTAGGTTTAAATTATGGTTTTGCGCCAAGATGGGGCATAAAAATATAGTCTATTTATAGTTTAATTTGTTGATAAATATAAATTATTTTTAATGGGTATAAGGCTGGTTATGAATCTCTGCTATGAAAAAGTGCATTTTCAAGCTAAAGATAAACAGTAGAGAATCAGGTTGAAAATTTCACAAAACTAACTGTAAAGCTGGATTTAATCTTAAACACTATAAAAAAGCAGATCATATGATCTGCTTGTTCTCATCAATTTTTTTAATGCAGAATCTTGTTCAGGAACTGCTGAGCACGTTCACCCCGAGGCGTTGTGAAAAACTCCTGCTTGCTACAGTCTTCCACGATTTTACCCTGATCCATGAAAATAATCCGGTCTGCGACCTGACGGGCAAAACCCATTTCATGAGTTACGCACATCATGGTCATACCTTCTTTAGCCAGTTCAACCATTACGTCCAGTACTTCATTAATCATTTCCGGATCAAGAGCAGAGGTGGGTTCATCAAATAGCATGGCAATTGGGTCCATGCTTAAAGCACGGGCAATTGCCACACGTTGCTGCTGGCCACCGGAAAGCTCGGCCGGGTACTTGTTTGCCTGAGTACTTAAACCGACACGGTCCAGATATGCCAGGCCTTTTTTCTTGGCCTCAGCTTCACTGCGACCCAATACCTTAATCTGGGCAATAGTCAGATTCTCAGTAATGCTGAGGTGAGGAAACAGTTCAAAATGCTGAAATACCATACCAACCCGGCTACGCAATTTGTTCAGATCGGTTTTGGGGTCATTAATCGCAATACCATCAACCAGAATCTGTCCCTGCTGGATAGTTTCCAGACCATTGACTGTTTTGATTAAAGTGGATTTCCCGGAACCTGATGGGCCACAGACTACTACCACTTCACCTTGACGAATCTGGGTGGTACAGTCTGTGAGTACCTGAAACTTGCCATACCACTTGCTGACATTGTGCATATCAATCATGATCTTTTGATCATTCATACATGTAACCTTTTCTGTAATCTTCTTACGGTATATGTTGCCAGTGCACTAATGGTGAAATAGACTAGACCGGCAAACAGGATGTATTGAGTGAGCAGTGACATCAGGTCACCGCGAACATAATTGCTGCGGAAGAAATCCAGCAGACCAATGGCATAAACCATGGTTGAATCCTGAAACAGGATAATAGTCTGCTGTAGCAGTAAAGGAGTCATCTTGCGAAAGGCCTGAGGCAAAACAACCAGCCGCATGTTCTGGCTATATGTCATTCCCAGAGCATAAGCCGCAGCACTTTGGCCGCGTGGAATTGACTGTATGCCTGCACGTACAATTTCCGAGAAATAAGCTGCTTCAAACAGCATGAAGGCTACAATACTGGAAACCAAAGCAGTATCTATAGTCAGGAAACGTCCGGTTATTGTGGTGTAAATGAATGGAACTGCAAAGTAGAACCACATCAGCACCAGCAGCAGGGGAATGGAACGGAACAGATTTACATACGCCTGCGCCACCAGATTAAGTATTCTAAAAGAAGACAGGCGCATCAGGGCCAGCAGGGTACCAATCAGAATTCCGCCAAGGGTGGCAATACAGACAACTTTCAGGGTGATGGTCATGCCGTACCAGAGTGCCGGACCAGAAGCCTGTAAATCCTGTAGAAACGAAGTGAGCCATTCCATATTATTTGCCTCCTGCAATCAGGCCCGGAACACGTAAACGGTGTTCCAACAGGGTCATCAGTAAAATGAGGCAGACATTGATCACAATAAAGATCAGGGTCACAAAGGTATAAATTTCAATAGTATTCTGGGTATATTCACTAATGGTTTTCATCTGTGAAATGATTTCCGCTACCCCGACCAGTGAAGCAACTGAAGTGTTTTTAACACAGTTGGTCAGCTCGGAACTGAGCGGCGGCAAAATCGTCCGGAATGACTGCGGCAGAATGACATAGCGGTATAACTGTGATGTACTAAAGCCCATGGCATAACCTGCATTGATCTGGCCACGTGGCAATGCCTCAATACCGGTACGTACCTGTTCACAGACACGTGCGGCAGTAAACAGGCCCAATCCGACACTCGCCGAGATGAGTGCACTGGCATTTGAGCTTAAGTCGTTCATCCACCAGTCCTTGACGGGACCAGGCAAAAAGTTCGGGACTACATAGAACCAGATAAACAGTTGGATCAATAAGGGAACATTACGAAAAAGTGTTACATAAGCAGTGCCGATAGTACGTGCAGTCTTACTGGGCAGGGTGCGCATAATTCCCAGGATGCTCCCCAGCACCATGGCAATACTCCAGGCCACCAGCGCAATGACCAGTAACCAGCCCAGACCGATTAATACCCATTGCAGATAAGTGCTGTCACCTACACCAGTCGACTGAAACAGTACTGACCAATTCCAGCTATAATTCATGAAAACTCCTGACAGAAGCAGGCCAGAAGATACCTGGCCTGACGATGACTGTCTAAAATCAGGACTTACTGATCCCGGTCATGCGGATTGCTGATCAGGGCTTTTACTTGTTCCGACATTGGGAAGTTCAGGTTAATATTTTTTGGTGGAATTGGCTGCTGGAACCACTTTTTATACATATCGTTGATTTCACCAGAGGCATAAGTGGCTTTGATTGCGTCATCAACTACCTGTTTAAATTCTTTATCACCTTTACGCAGCATACAGCCATAAACTTCCTGAATCGGTGGTGTACCTACAATCACCCACTTGTCTGGTTCTTTGGCTTTAGACTTTTCACCAGCCAGCAGAATATCATCCATCATAAAGGCTGCCGCACGGCCGTTTTGCAGCATTAAGAATGAATCAGCATGGTCTTTGGCAGAAATAACTTCACCAATCCCCAGTTCCTGTGCATGCTGACGGATATAACGTTCAGAAGTTGTGCCGGCGGTGGTTACGACCTTTTTACCTTTTAAGTCAGAAAAATCCTTAATACCTGAGTCTTTTGCTGTAAGCAGACGAGAACCGACCTGGAAGAAACCAACTGAAAAGTCGACCTGTTGCTGACGTTCCTTATTGTTGGTGGTTGAGCCACACTCCAGATCGACGGTACCATTTGAAACCAAAGGAATACGGTTCTGGCTGGTCACCAAGTTGTAACGCACTTTCAGATCCGGTTTGTTCAGTTTCTGCTTGAGAGCTTCTACGACCTTCATTTGCAAGTCATGAGCATAACCCACCGGCTGGTTTGGATTATCTGCAATATAAGAAAATGGAATAGATGAATCACGGTGTCCCAGTACTACAGTGCCAGACTGGCGGATTTTCTCCAATGTCCCCGAACCTGCTGAACCTGTATTTGCAGCATTCCCCGATGCAGCATTATTTTCACTAGCAGGAGCATTATTATTGTTACTACAGGCCATAAGGCCGAGCATCAATGTACTCAGGCACAGCACTGAGGCTGCACGTACTTTATTTGACATGGTAAAACTCCTTTTCTATTGTTGTGAGCTTGCTGTTCCTGCCCAAAATAAACACTTGAATGTTTACCTGTTTTAAACGATTAAATATTTTTATACATCTTTCAACTTATCTTTTAGCATGTTAATAATCGGTGTGGAAGATATCCACGACTGAAGTTGTAGGGACTTTTATCCAAATGTTTGTAAATAAAAGAAATTATGATGAAAAAAGCATCATTTTAAAGGGATGTGGGTGATTAGTTTTACTTACAACTGACGGCTGTAGGAGGAGCTTGATCGCGTATAGTATTTCAACTCTATACTCCATTTCTCTCATGATGAGACTGGCTTATTTTTATGAAGCAGGAAAAATAAAAAACTGTTTTTTTACTTAGGGCTAGAAATACAGATTGTGTATCCTTTGCAGAGCTTATATGTTGTTTAAAACATTATTCATTTTTGCTGCTTGGATCAAAAATTAATTTGATACTTTTTAATGCGGCCCCAGCATATAGTATTTCACATGGCACATATAATTCTGGCCCTTTTTCCCTTGGTTGCATTCATTGCTACGGGCTATCTGTTTAAAAGATATCATTTTTTAAGTACCGAATTCTGGTCAGGCGCTGAAAAGCTGAATTACTATATCTTGTTTCCGGCGCTGCTGTTTCACACTTTAGCGACTGCAAAAATTGAATTTGACAGTCTGAAAATGCTGCTGGCGGCAATGTTTATTACAGTGCTGACTGCCACGATTGCCTTGTATCTGCTGCGTTATATAAAACACATTCAGCCCGCCCGTTTTGGCGTGCATACACAAAGTATTGTCCGTTTTAATACTTATATCGGGCTGGCACTGGTGGCCGCACTGTTTAAACAGGAAGGTGTGGCCATACTGGCGGTTTTGCTGACAGTCTGTATACCACTGGTTAATATCATTTCTGTGCTTTCACTGACGTCTAGCGAGCAGATGAGCTTACGGCCTGTCATTATTTCTCTGTTGAAGAATCCCTTGATCCTGTCCTGTCTGGTGGGGGCGATCGTAAATGTATCAAATATTCCTGTCTGGGAAGGAGTATTTAACCTGATCAAACTATTTTCTGCTGCAAGCCTGCCACTGGGCCTGCTCTGTGTCGGTGCAGCCTTACGGTTTATGGAAATGAAAAAAGATATTCCTGCCTTAATACTGGATACTTTTGCCCGTTTACTGGTAATGCCGGCGTTGGCTATAGGAATTTGCTGGTGGATGCAGCTTCCAGTGTTACAAACCCAGATTCTAGTGATTTTTTTCGCATTACCGACAGCGTCGGCAGCTTATATTCTGACTAAAGTATTAAAGGGTGATAGTCAGCTTATGGCAGCTGTTATCAGTTTACAGACCTTATGCGCTGCCATAACGTTGCCGCTTGTAATTGCTTGGGTGATGTAAAGTAAAGGTTCGAATGATGGACTTTAAATCAGGTATAATTTTTCTTTTGCTGCATTATTCATATGGCACTTGAATTAAAAACCACGCTTCAGCCCGATGTTGGGCTTTCACCGCAGCAGAGAAAGCTGAACCGGCTAATTGATAAAATTGAACAGCAACAGCTTGAACTGAAGCAGTGGCAGCAGGCACAGGAACAGATTCAGCAATATACCCGTCAGACTTTAATGCCTGTCTATCAAGAGTTACATGCGGTGCTGTTTCAGCAACTGGACCAGCTATGGAAACATTTGCATGAGGCAGAATTCTCCAAGGCAGAGGCGACGCAGCTGGATGTTAAAATCCAGTATCTTGCAGCTTATTTAAAAGACTCTCAATCTTTATCAAGGCAGCAAGCCGAGATTGTTGACAACATTTATAATTACTATCAACAGCATATAGAACATAGCCAAGCCAGAAAAAATAAAAAGCAAAGTGCAGAGGAAATAGAGCTATTTTTTGATGAAGAAAATAATTCAGAACAGATAGCATCTGAAGATTTTGAAGAATGGGATAGCGAAAAGTACAGCCAGGCACGTGAGCAAGCCAAGTTAAAACACCAGAAGGAAAAGCTGGAACAGGCTACAAAGCTGGCCGAGCAGTCTTTAAAAACAGTGTACTTAAAAATTGCTGCAACTATTCACCCAGACCGTGAACCGGATGAAACTAAAAAAATTGAAAAGACCGAGCTGTTGCAACGGGCGAATGAGGCCTATGCAGCACAGGATTTATTTTATCTGCTGAAACTGCAAATCCAGATTGAACAGAATCGGGGTAATTCACAAAAGGGCTTAAGTGCCGAGCAGATGAAGTTTTATCAACTGGCTTTAGATCTGCAAAGTCAAAAGTTGGATGATCAGATAGAAGAAATTATTCAGTCATNNATTTATATAAGCAGGTAGATGCGGATACTTCAGCGATGAAAAAGCAGTTAAAAGGAGAAAAAGAAAGATTGAAGTATATGAAGAAGGTGAGTGGGGTAGAGATATTGATGGAGAATGGAGTGCTTTAATGCGTTTCTCCCTCTCCCTTTGGGAGAGAGCTGGAATGAGAGGTTATGAAAAAATTTTATTCATAATAAGACTTAACTCACAATGTTGAGTTTCTCTATAAGGTATTTGGGGAAGATAACTTATATTTACTCCCTCAATAATTTTTAAAGCATTTAGTGCTTTAGATGGTTTATCTTCACCTGAAGTGAGTTCAGGGTAATAAGCTTCAATGGCTCCTAAATTTAATACAAAATACCCTAAATCATATAACCGATTTATGAGTTGAATTTTTTCTTCTAAATAGAAGGTTTCATGTAATTTTAGAGCTTCACGGCGCTTATTATTGGTTTCAAACTCGAAAAGTTCATCAATTTCTTGTAAATCTATGTCTGTAATATCTTCTTTATGTTTGACTTTATAGGCTAATTCTTTTAATCGAGTATATTTGTCTTGCCATGAACGTTTCTTTACTTGTTCTGAAATCATCGAGCCTTTGATTTTGCTATCAATACGTTGAACTTCACATATCTGATCTAATTTAGTTAAGAAACTATTCCTTAAATCTTGTAGCTCAGTAGTTTGACTACCTAACTCTAATTTATCAAATCCATCAATTAGAATATCTAAATCTAAGAGAGTAAAAACTTCAATATCAAAATGTTTATAGAAATCATAAAACCGTTTGGTGTTCATTTTTCCACTTATTCTAATAATATGGATATTTGTTTTTTCAAAACAATAAGCCTTGTTAATAAATTTTGAAAGTCCTTTTAAAAATATGAGATCTGAATCACCTTCAACTAAGAGAACTTTTTTAGAAAAGAAAGCAGGTGTACTATTTTCATAGCATATAATTTGGAAGGCATCTTTATATGAACTATTTTGAACAAAGTTAATTTCTTTTGCTTTTGAACAAGGGGGATTATCAGAAAATTCCTTATAGATTTTAATAAAACATGTGTCTTTAGCAGTTGCAGAAAAAAAGTTTGGAGAGTGTGTAGTTACAAATACCTGATCTTTCTCAGATAGTTTTTCTAGGACATTATAGAGAATTCGTTGACCATTCGGATGTAAATAAAGTTCAGGTTCTTCAAATAGAAAAATGTAGTCTGTATTTTGGTTCTCAGAGTTAATTTTTTCGACATAAGTTCGGAGAATGGAAAATACCAAAGTACGTTTTACTCCATCACCTTTATAATCAATAGTAGTTTTTATACCATCATCAATTAGAATTTGCGTGCTGTTGAAAATTTGCTTTACTTCGGGATTGGGAATTTGTAACTCTAATTTTATTTGGGAAAAGCTCTCTTGAAAAACTTTTTCAATTTGTGTTTCTAGTAATTTAAGACTTGGTAAACGTTCATCAAGAATATTTTCAGTGCCATCTTCCTCTTTAACAAGCTGACGATTTAACATTTTATTAAGTTTTACAAAAGAATTTTTAATATCCAAAAATTCAGGAGATTTTTCAATTTGTATAAACAAAATTTTTATTAATTTACCAAAACTAGTACTTTCTTTTGTTTTTGTTTCATCACTAAAATCTTTTACGGCTGGTATATATATTGGTTCAGGAAACATTGGGATAACCGTGTTACTAAACCCTGTAGGTAAATTTTCCCAATCAAAATGGAAGTTATCTTCCGAAAGGCTTTCTGTTATTTCTTCAATCTTTTCTTTCGCTGCTATTTGTGATGAAATTGAACTCACGATATCCTGATTGAGTCCATAAATATCAGTTAAAAACCTTTTGATTTCTGGTGGTTTTTTCCCTTTAAGCTCACTAGTAACCCAATCAGCTCTATAAATTTCGTTAGTTGGGACTTTTTTATAACAAAGAAGATCACTTGTATAATCTAGTTTATATTTTCTGCGGAAACTTATTGAATCATTTTCTATGATTTTTTGAATTCTAGTTCTGTTTTCCTCGTCTGAAATTTTATTTAAGTCATTCTCATTTATATCGGTAAAAGTTATATCAATAAAAATCTCTCTAGATTTATCATAGTAATCAGATTCTGAGATTTTCGTACCTTTAAGAAATAAATTGATAGCTAAGAGAACAGTGGATTTACCTGCATTATTTTCACCAATGACACAATTCATCTGTGAAGGTGTTAAATCAATATTTTTAAGGCCCCGAAAGTTTTCGACATGAATTTTTGAAATTTTCATTATTGACTATCTAGTTAATTTTAATTGTTATATTTATAAATTATAGATCCAAAAAAAGCCACCTATAGGTGGCTTTTTAAATATCAAACTACAGCATTAAAGCGCCGCAATTTGCTCCATATTCGCTTTAATCTTCGCTAACTGATCAGCAAACTCAGCAAGTTTCACTTTCTCGCCTTCAACCACAGCAGCAGGTGCTTTCGCCACAAAACCTTCATTGCCAAGTTTAGTGGCAATCTGATCATGTTGCTTTTGAACCTTGTCTAAGTCTTTTTGTAGACGACCCAATTCCGCTTTAGGATCAATTAAGCCCTTCATTGGAACGAATACAGATACATGACCGACTACAGATGAAGAAGACAATGGTGGTTGTTCGCCATCAGTTAAGAATGTAATGCTCTCAACTTTTGCCAATGCTTTAAACAACGGTTCAATACGTGCAATCTGCGCTTTTTCAGCATCAGTGGTATTTTGCAGCAGAACAGGCAACAAGCGCGCATTCCCTAGACCCATCTCACCACGGATGTTACGCACCGCACCAATCAAACCTTGCAGCCATTGCATATCCGCTTCAGCTTGATCATTGATCTTCGCTGTATCTGCAACCGGGTATGGCGCCAGCATGATCGTTTCGCCAATAATACCGAGTTTAGGTGCAAGTGTTTGCCAGATTTCTTCTGTTAGATACGGCATCAACGGGTGAGCCAAACGTAACGATGCTTCCATCACAGAAAGAAGAACACGACGTACTTCAGCTTTCCGTTCTTCAGAGACATTTTCATCGTTCAGAACCGGTTTTGTCAGCTCTACATACCAGTCACAGTATTCATTCCAGATGAACTCGTAAATCGCTTGCGCAGCCAAGTCTAAACGGTAGGTTGCAAATGCTGTTTGCACTGCTTGTTCCGCTTTTTGCAGACGGCTTACGATCCACTGTTCAGGCAACTCCCAAAGGTCTTGACGTGCTTCCTGCCCAATGGTCTGGCCTTCGACATTCATCATCACAAAACGGGTCGCGTTCCAGATTTTGTTAGCAAAGTTACGGTAGCCTTCAACACGCTTCATATCGAACTTGATGTCACGTCCGGTATTGGCAAGTGCGCAGAAAGTGAAGCGAACTGCATCGGTACCGTAAGCCTGAATACCTTCCGGGAATTCTTTACGGGTTGATTTTTCAATCTTCGCCGCTTGTTTCGGGTTCATCAGACCTGTGGTACGCTTTTGTACCAGCGTTTCAAGGTCTACACCGTCAATCAGGTCTAACGGGTCAAGTACGTTCCCTTTAGACTTCGACATTTTCTGACCTTCGCCATCACGTACCAGGCCATGTACATACACAGTTTTGAACGGCACCTGAGGCGTACCATCTTCATTTTTCATGAAGTGCATGGTCAGCATGATCATACGGGCAACCCAGAAGAAGATGATGTCGAAACCTGTTACCAGTACATCAGTCGGGTGGAAAGTATTTAAGAAATAGTTGGCTTTATCTTTTGCTTCGTCGCCAGTCCAGCCTAAAGTCGAGAATGTCCATAGACCAGATGAGAACCAGGTGTCTAGTACGTCTTCGTCTTGGTCTAACTGAACATCGGCAGGGATATTGTTTTTTACCCGAACTTCTGCTTCGTCACGACCCACGTAAACATTACCATCTTTATCATACCAGGCTGGAATACGGTGACCCCACCACAGTTGACGCGAGATACACCAGTCTTGAATGTTGTTCATCCACGCCATGTACATATTGCTGTACTGTTCAGGCACGAACTTAATACGGCCATCCTGCACCGCTTCAATGGCTGGTTTCGCAAGTGGTGCAATCTTTACATACCACTGGTCTGTGAGCAGAGGCTCAACGATTACGCCTGAACGGTCACCACGTGGCGCTTTCAGGTCATAAGGCTGAATCTGGTCTAACCAGCCTTCGGCTTCGGCCTGTGCAACCAGTTTCTTACGCGCTTCAAAACGCTCTAAACCAATATAATCTGCTGGAGCAGGAATGGTTTTAGAAATTTGCTCCCCAGCTTTGGCAATATATTCAAACTCAGCCAGTACTTCTGCATTTTTGTTGAAGATATTGATAATCGGCAGTTCGCAGCGCTTGCCCACTTCATAGTCATTGAAGTCATGTGCAGGGGTGATTTTTACGCAGCCGGTCCCAAAATCTTTTTCTACATATTCATCGGCAACCACAGGTACTAAACGGCCAGTAATCGGTAATACGATATTTTTACCAATCAGGTGCGCATAGCGTTCATCTTCAGGATGTACAGCAACTGCCGTATCACCCAGTAGGGTTTCTGGACGTGTGGTGGCGACCACCAGGTAATCATGGCCGTCTTGGGTGCGCAGCGTTTTATCTTCAAAGAAATATTTAAAGTGCCAGAGAGAACCTTTTTCCTCAACCGATTCAACTTCAAGATCAGACAGGGCCGTTTGCAGTTTCGGGTCCCAGTTCACCAGACGTTTACCACGGTAGATCAGGCCTTCTTCATGCAGTTTTACGAAAACCTCTTTAACAGCATTGGATAAACCGTCATCCATGGTAAAGCGTTCACGTGACCAGTCCACCGAAGAACCCAGACGACGGATCTGACGGGTAATATTGCCACCAGACTGTTCTTTCCATTCCCAGACTTTCTCGATGAACTTGTCACGGCCCAGGTCATGACGGCTAATATTCTGTGCCGCCAGCTGGCGCTCAACCACCATTTGGGTTGCGATACCAGCATGGTCCGTACCTGGCTGCCAAAGCGTATTTTTACCTGACATACGGTTATAGCGAGTCAGGGCATCCATAATGGCATTATTAAAACCATGACCCATGTGCAAGCTACCGGTGACATTTGGCGGCGGAATCATAATACAGAATGATTCACCTTTTTCAGATGGCTTGAAATAGCCACGCTCTTCCCAAGTCTGGTACCATTTTTTCTCGATCTCGGTTGGATCGTAGGTTGTTGCAATATTCTGAGCTGAATCGGTCATAGTTTTAAAAGATCAAAAGCCAATAAAAAATTGTATTCATTGTAGCAAAAAAATATCTGTTTTTAATGCAGTAAAACCCGACAAATAATTTTGTATTTATGCTGAAACACGGTAGATTTAAGCTGCTTTAAGTCCGTATCGAGGCCTTTAAGCATTCAGATAAAAAATATAAGTAGTGAAAAATAAGGAAACAACCTTCATGAGCTATGCTGTATTTCTCAAATTGAGTGAATCCTCTTACAGCCGTTTTGAAGTTATTCGCATGCAGTTAAATGCCGGGGTAAAAGCAAGTCAGGCTGAAATGCTGGGTGGGGTACTCAGCGAAATTGCCTGTGAAATTATTGAGCAGGCCTTTAGCGAACTAATTTTAAAGCAGGCCAATAGCATAAACACTGAGGATACAAAAGAAATTAAAGAAAACCGGCAGGTGGTCAGGCAGATACTGGAAACTTTACGTAAATACCTGCCTTGGGCGATTTCATTTTTTAGTAATGAGCGCCTGTTGCCACTGGTCAACTATTTTGCAGGACTGATCTGTGAACATGACCGGCAAATCTGGATCCGCTATGACGTGCATATGCAGCTCATGCAGGATGTACTGGAGACTGTTGAACAGATTCGGGCAGGCCAGCTGAGTGCAGTGCCACGAGCTTTTGCCTTGCTTATTCATATTATTGATCTTGGCGTGACCTGCCTGATCCGTGAACCGAAGAAGCAGCTTAAATTTAATGTATTTATTGACAAGACCTTAAGTGGCGTAATTCATGTGACTACCCATTTAGGCTATAAACGCCTAGAAAAAATTGGGACCCAGCTCCAAAAGGAACAGGCCAATGCATACATTGAACATTTTATGGGCTTTATGCAAAAAGCCTGATAAAAAGTTGTTAACTGACCAGGAATAAAAGGCAGAGAAAAATGGCAAGTCCGCAATTAAACAATAAAATCGTCTGGATCACTGGCGCATCTTCAGGCCTGGGTAAGGCGCTGGCACAAGAATGTGCAGCATTAGGAGCAAAGCTGGTCCTGAGCGCGCGCCGTTATGATGAGCTGGAAAAAGTTCGTCTGGCTTTGCCAAATGCGCAAGATCATCTGGTTGTTCCTATGGATATAACAGATGAAAGTCAGGTACGTCATGCTTATGATCAGGTATTGGCTACTAAAGGCCGCATTGACTGGCTCATCAATAATGCAGGCCTCAGCCAGCGCGCCTTGATTCAGGATACCACCATGCAGACCGAACGTGCCATCATGGAAGTCGATTATTTCTCACAGGTATTTCTGACCAAAACAGTCTTGCCCACTTTTATCCAGCAGAAGTCTGGACAGATTGCCTTTGTCTCAAGTGTAGCAGGACTACTGGGTACTCAGTATCGCGCGTCCTATTCGGCGGCCAAGGGAGCAATCCATATGTGGGCCAATAGTCTGCGTGCTGAAGTTGCTCAGGAGGGTATAGGCGTTTCTGTAATTTTCCCCGGTTTTGTGAAAACCAATGTGTCATTTAATGCCTTAAATGGAGAAGGCAAGCCACAAGGTCATCAGGATGAAGCAATAGAAAATGGTCTGGAACCACAACAGTTTGCCAAAATTACGGTTGAGGCCTTATTGGCTGGGGAAGAATATATTGTCGTAGGAGGCCACAAGGAAAAGCTGGGCGTACTGGTATCTCGCCTATCACCCAAACTGCTATATAAAATGATCCGTAAAATGAAAGTAAAGTGACCTGTGCTTCTTTTTTGGAGAGCTGGGGGGAGAACTGCAAATCCTGTTCAGTCCCCCTGCTAAAAATGACTTATGTGGTTTTAATTGCTGTGCCGTAGGCAAATACTTCAACCATGCCACCCTGCATTCCGAGTTCAGTGGTACTCAGGCGTAAACCCATGATATGGGTTGCTCCTGTACGCTGAGCTTCTTGCTTTAAACGTATAATTGCCTCACGCCGAGCTCTTTCTACAATACTTTCATAAGCAGTGAGCCGGCCACCAAAAAAATTCTGAACATTGGCAATCACATATTTAAAATAGTCATGTGAGATGACTACATTGCTCGAGACGAGCTGTCCGGTATTCAAAGTGGTATGAAAGCGATGATTATCAACAGTAATATGTGCCAGCATATTTTCTTTTTTTTCAAGTTCACGCAGATGTTTGTATTCGACATGGCGTCCAAATGCCCAGCCAATCACGAACAGCACTATAAAAATTCCGATCTTAAAAATCAAAGCGTCCATAACCCGGCATCCTGTGTGATTTTATGAAGAGAATGGATCTGGAATTGAAGGTGCAACTGGAGTTACGGTGACTGCAGTCCCATATACGAACAGTTCAGAAGCACCTTGTGCTATATTTGAGGTAGAAAAACGAATCCCGACAATTGCGTTGGCACCCAGATTTTGGGCTTTTTCAATCATGCGGTTCATGGCTTCCTGACGGGATTCTTCTAATAATTCGGTATAACCTTTAAGTTCTCCGCCTACAATATTTTTCAGACCAGCCATAAAGTCACGTCCGACATGCTTAGAACGGACCGTGCTGCCATAGACCACATCAATTTGCCTGGTAATGTGGTGACCCGGAACAGATTCTAGATTGCTTAATAACATCTTATTTTCCTTTTGTTCATAGTTGAAGATAGAAAATTTGGACTTGAAAAGCAATAAAAAAGCCCACCGAAGTGGGCTCTCTTATAAATTATGCTTACTGTACAGCTTTCGCTTCACGGTTTGCTTTTTGTTCAGCAGTTGAAGCCGGGCGAGCAATCAAATCGGAACTGGTGGTTTTAACCCCACCACCTAGAGATTTATACAGTTCTACCTGATTATTCAGATTGGCCTGTTCAAGGAGCAACAAGCCTTGCTCGGCTGCATATGAAGCACGCTGTGCATCAAGTACAGTCAGATAGCTGTCAATACCGGCACGGAAGCGTGCATTTGCCAGACGATAGGAAGTATTGGTGGCTTCTACCAGACGACGCTGTGCAGCGACACGGTCACCAATATTTTTACGAACAGCCAGTGCATCATTAACTTCACGGAATGCAGCCTGAATTGAACGCTCATAATCTGACAGGGCAATCTGCTGATCTGTTTCAGAAATAGCAATATTGGCACGACGCGTACCCCAGTCGAAGATTGGAATATCCAGACTTGGGCCAAGCGACCAGACAAATGCACCTGATTTGAACAGGTCACTCAGGTCAGTTGAGGCATAGCCAGCCGAACCAGTCAGGCTGATCGTCGGGAACAGGCGTGCGCGTGCAGCCCCAATATTGGCTCCAGCGGCACTCAGCTGATATTCAGCAGTACGGATGTCCGGACGGTTAACCAGCAGATCACTTGGCAGACCGGTTGATAGGACATTCTGGTTCGTTACACGGCTAATACGCTTTGGTGGCAATAGGTTGTCAGGAACCTGTTCACCCACCAGTAAATTGAGCAGGTTACGGGCTTGTGCAATCTGGGTGCGATAATTCGCTACGTCATTACGAGCAGTCTCAACAGAAATCTGTGCCTGACGTACGGGTAATTCAGAATCAATCCCGACATCAAAACGTTTCCGGTTCAGATTGTAGGATTCAAGCTGGGCAGCCAGTGTACGTTCAGCCAGGTCCAGATTGGCACTGGCAAATGAATAGTTGAGCCAGGCTTGTGACACCTGACTGATCAGGCTGATTTGGGTAGAGTCACGAGCAGTCTGCGTAGCCAGGAAGGTGTCTAGTGCTGCATCTCGCAAGCTACGGACACGACCCCAAAAATCCAGCTCATAAGCTGTTACACCCAGCCCTACATTGTATGAAGTAGTCGGACCACGACCCTGACTGTTCAGGTTGTCCTGGCGTAGTACACTACCACTGGCACCAATGGTAGGGAGCTGGTTATTTTCAGAGATCTGGAACTGCTGCTGGGCTCGCTGAATGTTCAGGGTCGCCGTACGCAGGTCACGGTTATTGGTCAGGGCCAGATCAATCACCGATTTCAGGCGTTCATCTGAAAAAAAGTCTTTATAGCCCTGTGCCGCAATCGAGGTTCCACTATCTGCTTCAATATAATTGTTGGGAATATTGGCATTAGCGACTGGCTCTGGACCGCGCATGCTCTGACATGCAGTCAGGGCAAGCGCTAGAACAGACAAAGCAAAACCGCGACCTGTTAAAGTCCAGAAATTTTGCATCACGATATTTGCTCCTGATTATTTCTGTTTTTTGGTTTCTGTTTAAAAATGCTACGGATCCATACATAGAATACTGGAATAAAGAAGATACCCAGTAATGTTGAGCTGATGACGCCACCCAATACACCGTAACCCACCGAGTGCTGGCTGCCTGCACCGGCACCTGAAGACAGGGCAAGCGGCAGTACACCAAAACCAAATGCTAATGTGGTCATGATAATTGGACGCAAACGCATTCTTGCGGCATGCAGCGTAGCTTCTAACAGTTCTTCACCTTCTTCTTGCAGGTCTTTTGCAAATTCGACAATCAGAATAGCGTTTTTCGCAGCCAGACCAATTACCGCAATAATTGCAACTTTAAAGTAGATGTTATTCGAGAGGTTAGGATCTTTCGAAATCATCATACCTAAGAACGTCAGTACTACGGCACCCACAATACCCAATGGAATAACCATGAGTACCGAGAATGGAATAGACCAGCTCTCGTAAAGTGCAGCAAGACACAGGAATACGATCAGGATCGAAAGGGCAAGCAATGCAGCAGTTTGCGAGCCGGCTTCATTTTCTTCAAGTGATAAACCGCTCCATTCATAATCATATCCCTGCATACCCATACTTGGCAGCTTAGCCATGATTTCCTGCATTGCCAGCATGGCATCACCAGAACTCACACCCGGGGCAGGTGTACCCTGAATATTAACCGATGAGATACCGTTATAACGTTCAAGACGAGGTGAACCATAAGTCCATTCACCAGTTGCGAAGGCTGAGAATGGGACCATCTGGCCCTGGTTATTACGCACATACCACTTGTCCAGATCTTCAGGCATCATCCGGGTGTCTGCCTGACCCTGTACATAGACACGTTTTACACGGCCACGATCTACGAAGTCATTAATATAAGACCCGCCCCACGCAATACTCATAGTACTGTTGATATCAGCAATACTTACTCCCATTGCACCGGCCTGAGCCTGGTCAATCGAAATTTTATATTGTGGCGTATCTTCCTGACCATTTGGACGCACACCCATCAGGCGTGGGTCTTGGGCAGCCATACCCAAAATTGCATTACGAGCGGCCATCAATTTTTCATGGCCATTACCACCTGCATCTTTCAGCATGAAGCTAAAGCCCGCAGTCACACCCAGTTCAGGCATGGCAGGTAATTGTAAAGGCATAACATAGCTGGCATCTTTAGCAATAACGTTCAGTGCCATACCACGCTGGATAATTGCACCAATCTGTGCTTCAGGGGTAGTACGCTCACTCCAGTCTTTTAATCTGATAAATGCCAGACCCGCATTTTGTCCTACACCGGTGAACGAGAAGCCCGCGACACTAAATACAGACTGGACATATTCCTTTTCATTCTCAAGGAAGAAGCCGGTCATGGTGTCAACCACCTGTTCAGTACGGCTTAATGATGCATTAGGTGGAAGCTGTACCAGCGTCATGACTACACCTTGGTCTTCATCTGGAAGGAATGAAGAAGGCAGTTTCTGGAACAGCAGCACCAGTATGCCAACCACCACAACATAAAACACACCAGAAATAATACGGTGATGCAGGAGTTTGCTTACACCATTCTGATAACGGTGAGACATCCGGTCAAACTTATGGTTAAACCAGCGGAAGAAGCGGGCAAAAATATTATTGCTTGGTGCTTTATTTGGATCATGCTGTTTGAGCAGTGTCGCACAGAGCGCCGGCGTAAAGGTAAGCGCTACAATTAACGACAGAATCATCGCAGTAACCAGAGTAATCGAGAACTGCCGATAGATGACCCCGGTAGTGCCCCCAAAGAACGCCATGGGTACGAATACTGCGGTTAGCACTGATGTAATACCAATCAGGGCACCAGAAATCTGTTTCATTGACAGTTCTGTGGCAGTAACCGGATCAAGATGCTCCTCTGCCATGACACGTTCGACGTTTTCCACCACAACAATCGCATCATCTACAAGCAGACCGATTGCCAGTACCATGGCGAACATGGTGAGGGTATTAATCGAGAAACCAAAAACATTAATTACAGCAAAAGTACCTAGAACAACAACCGGAACAGCAAGTGTTGGAATAATGGTGGCGCGCCAGTTCTGCAAGAACAGGAACATCACGATAAAGACCAGAATGACTGCTTCAACCAGTGTATGAACCACACTTTCAATTGAAAGTTTGATAAACGGAGTAGTATCAAATGCCAGCACGTCTACCATCCCTTGAGGATAGCTGGTACGTAACTCTTTTAAGCGTGCCTCGACTGCTTCAGCAGTGTCGAGTGCGTTGGCGCCTGTCGCAAGTTTGATGGCTACACCGGCCGCTGGTTTATTATTATATTTTGAAATAAAACCGTAATCTGCGCTGCCCAGTTCCACCTTGGCGACATCACCAATACGGACTTGTGCACCACTTGCAGTATTTTTCAAAAAAACATTGCTAAATTCTTCAGGAGTCTGCAACAGGCTTTGTGCAGTAACTGTAGCATTTAGCACCTGATCTTTAGTCAGTGGCGCACCGCCTAACTGACCCACTGCCACCTGAGCATTCTGGCTACGGATGGCGTTAGCTACATCACTTGGAGTCAGCTGAAAACTGCTTAGTTTGGCAGGATCGAGCCAGATACGCATGGCATAAGAGCCACCAAATACCTGTACCTCACCCACACCTGCAACACGTGATAAAGGTTCAGAAATATTTGAGTTAACGTAGTCTTTAATATCAGCATCTGACAGAGAATCATCAGGTGAATAAAATGCAATGACCTGCAAGAAGCTGGCACCAGATTTGGTTACCCGCACGCCTTGGCGCTGTACATCTTCAGGAAGCAGAGCCGTTGCAGACTGCAGTTTGTTTTGAACCTGAACCTGTGCAATGTCCGGATCAATACCTTGTTCAAAATTCAGCTGGATAGATGCTTGACCATTCCCGGCACTATTTGAAGAAATGTAGCGTAACCCGTCCAGACCGTTCATCTGCTGTTCAATAATCTGGGTCACTGTATTTTCAACAGTTTCAGCAGAAGCGCCCGGGTAAGTTGCCGCAATCGTCACGGTCGGTGGAGCAATCGTCGGATACTGTGCAATTGGCATTTTGGTGAGAGTAAGTACCCCCGCCAGCATGATCACCAGTGCAATCACCCATGCAAATATGGGGCGATGAATAAAAAATTGAGCCATTCAGTCTACCCCTTATGTATTTGAAGTAGCATTTTGTTCAGCTTGTGGTTTGGCCTGTTGAGCTGGTTTTGCGTTATTGCTTCCCTGGGCCGCTGCTTGAGGCTGTAGAGGTTTAGGGTTCACTTTTTGGCCTTCTTTAACTTTGGCAATGCCTTCTACAATGACACGTTCACCTGCTTGAATACCGCTAGTCACAATCCAGTCTTTACCTTGCACACCGGCAGTTTGTACCGGACGGCTTTCTGCAAGGCCTTTAGCATTTACGATCATGGCAACCGCCTGTCCTGTCGGAAGACGGGTAATTGCAGCCTGTGGAATCAGCATTGCATTTGGAATCACTGCCTGTACGATTTTTGCAGTTGCATACATACCCGGTAACAGCAAGTGATTCGGGTTGGAGAATACTGCACGTAGAGTCACTGTACCGGTTTCCGGATCAACACTGGCGCCAGAAAATGCAAGATTCCCTTCAGTCGGATACTCGCTTCCGTCTTCAAGGCGCAGTTTAACTTTAGTGTTGTTACTGCTGCTCAGGTTACCCTGGTTCAACTGTTGACGCAGACGCAGCAGTTCAGCACTTGACTGGTTAATATCGACATAAATCGGATCAAGCTGCTGAATGGTAACTAAAGGTTCAGTCTGGCTGGCCGTCACCAGTGCGCCTGCTGTAACTGAAGAGCGGCTAGACTGACCTGAAATTGGAGCCCGTACAGTAGAGTAGCCCAGATTAATCTCTGCATTACGCAGTTCTGCCTGAGAAGCGTTAACATCAGCTTGTGCCAGTTTTACCTGAGCTACAATATCATCATATTCCTGTCTTGAAATCGCATTGGTACCTACCAGCTGACGATAACGGCCTTCTTTTACACGCAGAACATTCAGGTTTGCCTGCTGGCGGTTCAATGTAGCACGAGCACTTGCTACATTTTCGCGGTTGGTACGCGAGTCAATTTCATATAAAGCCTGTCCCTGACGGACATAGCTCCCTTCGGTAAACAGACGTTTCTGGATTACACCGCTTGCCTGTGGCCTTACTTCAGAAATCTGATAGGGTGAGGTACGTCCAGAGAGTTCAACAGACTGTTCTACACTTCGTGGCTGAGCAACCAGGACACCTACTTCAGGTGGTGGCATTTGTTGAGCAGCCGCGCCTGTTTGTGCATCCTTTGGATCTTTGCTACAACCCACAAGTGCGATACTTGTTGCTAAAGCACAAGCGGTAAGGGCCGGTGCCCAAAGCTTTGCCGATGTCATTGTTCCACCTCATTTAGATTTTTATCTAAAAATAAATTATTTTTGCCTGACTGATTATGACGAAACCATAGCCAAAGCAGAGAGATCCAAATAAAACCAATACTCCAACCCGTTAAAACATCGGTTGGGTAATGAACCCCGAGATAAACCCGTGAAATTCCCATAATGATCCACCAGCTATTCGCAGCAAGGAAAATCCAAACATAATAACGATGCTTGCGAAGTAAGAAGAGCAACAGACAAGCAAAGCTTGCAGCATATGCACTATGGGCACTTGGAAATGAGGCGCCGTAGCTCTGAACCAGGTGATATATTTCTAAGGGTCGGGGCCTTGCAATCCACCATTTCAATAACCAGACCAGCGTGCCGCTGCCGATCATTCCGAAACTAATAAAAATAACGGTTTTATATTTTTTATACCATGCCAGTCTTGAGCACCAAAGCAGTACAACAAATCCTATGACAACTGAACTACCTATTTTAGATAAGAACATTGCAAGAATATTAAGGGATTCTGTTCGGTGCTGGCTGAACCACTTTACTTGTGCCACGTCCCATCCCTGAAGCGCAGGGATGTAAGATACCAGTCCGCTAAGGACAAGCATAAGGCAAGCAATAAGCAAGAACAGGTAGGGCATGCAGCAACCTTGTATTCTAACTGATCAGTTAGGAGCCATAAATTGAAGCAAAGTGTACTGACTGGTACACTTTTTTTCAAGTCTCTAGAATTATCTTATTTTTAACTGAGCAGTTAGAAGCAATATCACATAAACGCAACAAAATTAAGTTATTTTTCTGTTTTAGACAGCGAGTTATCTACAGAATTTGCTGCTTCTTCAATTTTAGGGGGCCAGAAAAAATCACTAGGACGGGTCATAAAATGTGTCAAAACTAACTTTGCCAAAGGTTTCCATTGCTCAAAACGAACCCGTCGTGCGCGTAGAGCTACAATAATGGTGAGACTAAAACTGACAAACAAGTTAGTTAAGCCAATAAGCAGGACGCCCAGAAAAGAAACAATGATGAGGCCAAGATCTGGCCCGCCATTAATATTCATCAGACCCTGAATAAAATTGGCCGATGCAAAGGCAATATGCCGGATATCTAGGGGTAATCCTAAAATAAAACCCAGTGTTCCCATACTGCCCAGCATAATCCCAAATAGAAAGTTACCGGCAAGTGCTCCCAGATTACGTTCAATATAGGCAGAAAAACGGTCTAGGCGGTCTTGTCCCATCAGGTTTTTTAATTGGGGATGCGCTTTCAGGCGTGGTCCTACTTTACGGTAAACTGCCATATTGTCGAAATAGCCGGCAATTAGTCCCGAAAGGAACAGGCAAACACCGGCAATTGCTGCATGGGGCAGAGCAAGGGAAGTAAAGGGATTCAAGTCATGCAAAAGCTTGGTAGCTTTCATATGGGTCATTAGAGGTTCTTGCATCCCGGCTTCCCATAGCAGGGTAATCAGTGCTGCGGTTGGTATGGCTATCGAGATATTACCCAAGATTGCAATAAACTGAGTCCGGATAATATTAATAATCAGGGCTGCCAGTTCTGCAATTTGTGCGGTGCGAGAGCCTTTCTTATGCTGTACCGTGGCAGCGAGCGCTGCTGCGGTCATAGCTGGCTGTTTGGTCGCTACTGTAAAATGCAAGACATGAATCAGTACGAAGCCTAAAGAGTAATTCATGCTGAACATAAAGGCCTGCATGAGCGGAGCCATGGCCAGACGCGCCATCAGGATTTTAAGGGTTGCCATTGTGGCAATAATTACCCCGGCACCTGCTGCGGCCTTATACATTGAAAAAAAGCCCTTTTTATCGGTACTTACATAATGCTCACCGGTCCGGCTGGCATTCTCAGTTACCTGTAAGGCAATCAGCTCACTGGTAGTGGTCAATAAAGCCCGTACACTTTTTTCACTATAATGTGCCTTGACCAGCTCACTCAGCAGCTGGCTGAGTGCATCATAAGTATAAATATCTTCTACAGTGACGATATGCAGCAGCAATTCAATCCGGTCCACACATTGCTCAAGCAGGGAAAGCAGATAGGCGAGGCTTAAACTTACCCCAATACGCTTGGTAGACCGGCGAATCTTGAGCACGACATCCCGGCACTGTTCAAACATCACAAATGCCTGTGATGCATCTGGTGGCTCCATCACGGCAAACTGGTCCAGATTTTGAAGCAGCTTTTTATAGCGGACAATAAATTCCACTACTTCCCGATTCTGGACCAGAAAGGGGGATTCGTATTCGGTCAGTTCAGGATAGGCATTAATAAACTCCGGATAGAGTCCAATACCACTAATCTGGTAAGATAAAACGGTAATCGCGCGGATCATTTCATCACGGACTGACTGCTTCTCTGCCATATTGCCATTACTGCGGCTAATCAAGCTAAAGAACAGTTGCCAGTCCTGGCTATCAATATTTTCTAGCCAGTATTTGTCAGTACGCTGATGAAAGACACGGTGCAGCAGATCGGTCAGCTGGGTTTCATCATTGATCAGCGGCAAAAAGTGTGCACCTAAACGCTGGGTAAACTGATTCCAGAAACCATCTAACGATAAAATGCCGCTGTCAGCATAAAGTGCGGTTTGCCGGTAATGATTAATAATACGTAGAACAAAAGTTTGAAATGTACAGGCAGCGGCCGGTGTAATTAAAAGCGACTGAATAAATGCCCGAAATTTTCTTTCAATTTCTTCGGTATTTTTGGTATCAGCGGGGCGTAGACGGTTAACCAGCTCAATAAGAATATTTTCATCTAATACAGCTTGAGGTTGCTCAAGCTGCTGGTGCATTCTGAGAAAAAGATCTTGAAAGTTTAAATGCATAAAATTTTTAATAATATTATTGGATTCGGTCTAAAGCTAAGCGGGTCAAGTTAACCAGCGCCTGCCGGTAAGTACTCTCAGGTAATATTTCTAGTGCCTGTAATGCTCGCTCGGTTTCTTCAGTAGCACGCTTATGGCAATAATCCAGCGCTCCCGAATTTTGTACAATCGCAATAACTTGTTCAAGCTGTGAAGTACCGCCAGTGGCAATGCTGCGACGGATTAGGTCGCGCTGTTCACCTTGAGTATTTTGCATTGCTGCAATCAGCGGCAGGGTGGGTTTGCCTTCCATCAAGTCATCGCCAATATTTTTGCCGAGCGTATCAGCATCTGAAGTGTAATCCAGAATATCATCAATAATCTGAAAAGCATTGCCAAAGTGTCCGGCAAAACGACGTAAAGGTTCACGGTATTCAGGTTTGCCTGCCAGTATTGCAGCGCCTTCGGTCGCCAGTTCGAACAACCGTGAGGTTTTACCGTGAATAATCTGTAAATAAACAGCTTCTGTCGTATCTGGCTGATGCTGTGCCTGCAACTGCAATACTTCACCCTCAGCAATCTCACAGGTTCCTGTAGAGAAGTCCTTTAACAAGATCATATTGTCCAGATCAACCAGCAGATCAAATGCCCGGGCAATCAGAAAATCCCCCACTAGTACCGCAGTCTGGTTATTCCATGTCGCATTTGCTGTTGGTCTGCCACGGCGTAAGCCAGACTCATCTACCACATCATCATGTACCAGAGTCGCCGTATGCAGCATTTCAATAATGGCCGCCAGCTTCTGTGCATGCTTTAAATTGGTTTCACCACAGGCATAAGCGGCCAGTAAGCACATAATCGGACGCATGCGCTTTCCACCTGCTTCAACGACATGCTTGCTGACTGACATGACCAGTGCGACCTTGGAGCTGATTCCTTCATTAATAAACTGGTCCATCGCTGCAAAATCTTGAGCAACAGGAGCGAGAATATCTTGCTTGAAATCGATGGCCATATGAAGAAGAACCTCTTGCGAAAGTAATCGGATGCACAGTTAAACAGTGAGACGTCTAAACACCGTGACCAGCCTTTAGATAGCTGATACTTAAAAAATTAAAGCTATTGTATCCTAAAGCAGCCAGGAAGGTAGCCAAAATTCTAGGGCTTAAACCAGACGGGAGCCTTTAGTTTAAGGTCCGCTGCCTTTGAGTATATTCTTCTAAAGAACTGCTGCCATGATGCTGTTGCGCCAGACAAGATACAGCGTGGCCTTAAAAATGCAAAGAAAAATCACTGAAAATACCGGTAAGGGAAAAAGAATAGTGTGTATACAAATGTCGTCTGAATATTTTGGGTAAATTACTTGTTGTTTGATCGGTTTTCACTTAAAATCTTTGGCCTTGTATAACCCCAGTGGCGCTCGTCTTAAGATCGGTATATCCCTTTGCCGGCACGACGACACGGGCATGATTGGAGTACATTATGTACGCAGTAATCCAAAGCGGTGGTAAACAGCACCGTGTAGTTGAGGGTGAAACCCTTAAAGTTGAATTGTTGAAAGCTGAAACTGGCTCAACTATTACGTTTGACGACGTACTAATGGTTGTGAACGGCGAAAGCATTCAAATCGGTGCTCCAGTAGTCGCTGGCGCTAAAGTAACTGCAGAAGTAGTTGGCCATGGTCGTCACGACAAAATCCGCATCATCAAAATGCGTCGTCGTAAACATTACCGTAAACAACAAGGTCACCGTCAATGGTTTACCGAGTTGAAAATTACTGGTATTTCAGGCTAATTACGAGGAGTAAGAGACATGGCTCACAAAAAAGCCGGTGGTTCGACACGTAACGGTCGTGATTCAAACCCAAAAATGTTAGGTGTTAAAATTTATGGTGGTCAAACTGTGACTGCTGGTAACATCATCGTTCGTCAACGTGGTACAGAATTCCACGCTGGTGCAAATGTAGGTATGGGCCGTGACCATACTTTATTTGCTACTGCTGATGGCGTAGTAAAATTCGAGGTGAAAGGTCAATTTGGCCGTCGCTACGTAACAGTTGAAGCTGTATAAGTTTAAACTGTTTGAGAAAAGCCCACTGTAAATGTGGGCTTTTTTTATATCTAAAGTTATAGAAAAAATCTTCATCATGATGGATAAATTTCAACAAACTGCATGAAGAACATAACAAAATATCTTATATTCTCAATGATTAGGCCAGAGTTTGTCAGTTAAGATGAAACTCAAATAAATGAGATCAGGCAAATATAAAGGTGATTATATGAATATGCTTCGTAAAACCATATGTGCTATGACAGTGGGTGCAGCCACCTTGGCGCCAGTAATCAGTACCTCTGTTATCGCTGCGCCTGTGGCGGCATCGGAGCAGCAGGCAACTGCAAATCTGGTTCAGCAGCTCAAAGGTATACAAAGTCTGAGCGCCAATTTTGAACAGACCACTAAAGTTAGTGGCAATGCGCCTAAAAAGCAGAAAGGCCTGACAGCTCAACATATGAACCAGACCTTTAAAGGTACAATGAAGGTTGAGCGTCCTGGAAAATTTTTCTGGGAAACCAGCAGCCCGTCTAAACAGACAATTGTTACTACCGGTAAAACAGTCTGGATTTATGACCCCGATCTTCAGCAGGCAGTCCGTCAGTCTTTAGATGAACAGGTCTCAAATACACCAGCGTTACTGCTCTCTGGTAATACCAGCCAAATTATGCAGTCTTATCGGGTAACGCAACCAAATAAAGCCAAAACCTACTACACCCTTTATCCAAAGAATAATGAAGGGGCTTTTCAGAGCCTGACTATTAGCTTTGGTACCAACAAAGCTCCAAGCCTGATGATTTTAGAAGATTCACTTGGCCAGACCACCTATGTAAAATTTAGCAATGTAAAAGTTAATGCTTCTATTCCGGCCTCTACCTTTAATTTCACTCCGCCAAAAGGCACCGATATTATTGACCAGTAAATAAATTCTTTTAAATTTAAAAAGCTGCCTTGTGGCAGCTTTTTTATTACAGTTTCTCTTATATATCCGCTATAGAAAGGAAGGTACTATAGTTGAAATTGTGGGCTTATTATGCGAATCATCCGAACAACTTCCTGTGCTGTCTGTATTTTTTGCCTTGAAGAGCTTACACTATAGCCAGTTTTTTACCTTATTTATGATTGGCTATGATTGACCCGAAATTACTCAGAAATAATATTGAGGCTGTAAATTTAGCATTGGCAAAACGCGGTGTTCAGCTTGATGTGAAAGAATGGGCAGCTCTGGAAGTTCGCCGTAAGGAAATCCAGCAGAAGACTGAAAATTTGCAGGCAGAACGTAATGCCGGAGCAAAGCAGGTTGGTCAGCTTAAAAAAGCAGGTGAAGACGCATCAGAGATTATGGCACGTATGTCAGCAATTGGTGATGAAATCAAAGCTGCTGAACTGGCACTGGCTGAACTGCAAGCCGAGCTTGAAACCAAATCAATGAATATTCCTAACCTGCCAGATGAGTCTGTACCAGCAGGCAAAGATGAAAGTGACAATGTTGAAATTTTAACATGGGGTACCCCACGTCAGTTTGACTTTGAAATCAAGGATCATACAGACCTGGGCGAGTGGATGGGTGGACTGGAGTTTGAAACTGCCACCAAATTAACCGGCTCACGTTTTAGTGTACTTAAAGGTCCTCTGGCGCGGCTGCAACGTGCTTTAACCCAGTTTATGCTCGATACGCACACCCTTAAAAACGGGTATACCGAAGCGTATGTACCTTATCTGGTAAATGCTGATTCCCTGCGTGGCACAGGCCAGCTACCAAAATTTGAAGAAGACTTATTCAAATTGCAGGGGGAAAAAGAATATTACCTGATCCCGACTGCAGAAGTACCTGTAACGAATTTTGTGCGTGACGAGATTATTGATACTGCTCGCCTTCCATTGAAATATGCAGCGCACACGCCATGTTTTCGTAGTGAAGCCGGTTCTTATGGCCGTGATACCCGAGGCCTGATCCGCCAGCATCAGTTTGATAAAGTGGAAATGGTACAGATCGTTAAACCGGAAACATCCATGCAGGCACTTGAAGAACTTACTGCCCATGCAGAGGGCATTTTGCAGGCACTGGGTTTACCATATCGCAAAATTTTGCTATGTGGTGGAGATATGGGCTTTGGAGCTACTAAAACCTATGATCTGGAAGTGTGGGTGCCTAGCCAAAATACCTATCGCGAGATTTCCTCTTGTTCTAATATGGGGGATTTTCAGGCTCGCCGTATGAAGGCCCGCTACCGTGTAGACCAGAAAAAAACCGAATTTGTGCATACATTAAATGGTTCAGGTTTGGCTGTTGGGCGTACGCTATTGGCTGTGATGGAAAATTACCAACGTGCTGATGGCTCGATTGAAATTCCTGAGGTATTACGTCCATATATGGGCGGACAAGAATTTATTGATTAATTGATCAATTCAAAAAGCTAAATCATCTGATTTAGCTTTTTTATGAACTAATAAATTAAAATTAATACGCAAGTTATGACGTGCTAATTATCGTTCCATAGTTTTTTTTAAAGTCTCGCTAGGTTTTTCACCAAATGCTTCTTTATATTCAATAGAAAGCGACCTAAATGCGTAACTCCCCATTTGTATGCAATCTCAGTAATATTAATTTTATAGCTTGATTGGGAAATTTCATTATAAATACATTTAAGTCGGTAATGTCGAATATAGGCATTCGGGCTGCATTTTAAATATTTTTTAAAAATTGTATTTAATTTCTTTTTACTTAAACCCGAAGCGTATTCCAGATCTGAAATTTCAATTTTTTGCTGTATATTTTTTTGAATAAATTCTAATAACCGATTAAGAAAATTGGGGTAGTCCAGAGTATTTTTATAAATCAAATCACTGTAATTGTTTGGCTGTGACAATAATAATGATTTGACAATAATATATTCAAAATCTGACCGCATTTCTTGAAAGAAAGAGGCATTGGTAAAATTATGCGTAAAGTTCTTGATGCTGTCGATTAAATCCCACCAGGCTTTAATTTTGGGATTGTGACTATCCATTACATTCTCAAAAATAAGAGGTTGTATTACGGGTTGAGAAATTAAATCAGATAAGATTTTTTCAACAAAAGTTTTTGAAAAAGAAATGAAGGTTTGAATACAGTTTTTATCGATGATTAATTCAAATTTATCTTCAGGAGAAACAATTGAAGCCTGATCATGACATGCATAGAAAATAGCACCATCTTTTTTAAATAGGGGACGTCCATTTTTAGGGCGCGTAATACAAAAATAGTTCATATCCTCTTGGTCATGGGTTTTAAAAATAATATCTTTACCGTAAGTTAAGTCACCAATAATCATACGACCGATCTGTGAACCATGAAAACTAAAATCTAGAGGTTCATATTTATTCGAGTCAACTAAATCATGTAGACCAATAATTAAATCAAGGCAGTGCCTGGCATCATGAATATTCTGCGTGTGAGACTGAATTCTAGAAATAGACCTATGTTGCTGACTATACATAATTACCTCTATCCTTAGCTTGCTGATATTTTCTATGCAAAAATCAATCCATAATCTTTGCTTTTGTGTTTTATCTCATCTTAAATAAACTTATTTAAATCAAAATAATATAAAAATACTGATCTGGTAATTCATTAGAGTGCAGGTAAGTTATTATTTAAAAGTGATAGGCAAGCCTAAGCATGGGGCTACTTGCTGTCGCTCCCCGTCCTGCTTCCCCTGATTCATTATTACCATACTTGTTTTTCCAGTATTGATAGGCAACTCCAGCTTTCAATTTTGGCTGGTGAACAGATATGTCTTTCAATAAAGAATACATGAGTGACATATCGACAAAAATTTCACTTGCCGTCTTGCCACCGGTTTCATTTTTGCCTTTAGGACTCATCCAAACACCAATTCCCTGATAATTCCAATTACTTTGCATTACTGGAAAATCCCAAAGTACTTGTAAGGCAAGATATGGATCATACGTGTATTTACTGGTTAAAACATTGGCATCATTGCTTTCATAATAGCCCAGTAAACTTAGATTTAAATAACCAGGTACATTTAGGGTGATACTTGGACCGGCAACATACATTTGACGATTAGAACCATAGTCATCATTTTTGGTATTCCAGTCAAAACCAACAGTGAAGCCATAGCTTTTTAACCAGACAGAATCTTCGATTTTGTGTTGTGTAATACTTGGAATATCCAAGGTGTGCCGATAAATAACATAAGCTTCTTGAGCTCCATGACCAGATGCTTTATTGGTATTCGGCTCATTGGATGATTGGTGCATATTTAATTGGAAAAAATTGGTCCCATAGGTATAGCCACTTAAGTGAACCAAACTAAATATGTACTTTTCAATATCAATCGCATTACCTTGTGCATCATTTTTAAAAGGTTCAGAAAAGTCTCTTCCATAACTGGCTGCTAAAGAGGTATTGCTCCAATTAGCCGCCAATGTAGTTGTCGTAAGAAAGCAGCATAAGACACCTGCACTTAACTCATGTAATAAAAATTTCACAATAAAATCCTCCTTAAAAAAATAAACCGACAGTAAATGTGTCGGTTTAGGGGGTTAACGAATATTATATTTTTCCAGTATGGGTAAAACATGGTCACGGAAGTATGGAAACTCGCGGCTATAATCAAGGAAAGAAAGCGTTGTACCCCCGAAGCCTGCTTTATGTAAGTCAATAATGCCTTGAGCAACGTGTTCTGGGGTCCCTACCAGAGGAAAACCGCCATGGCCAACACTCATGGCCTCACGAATCGATTGTTGAACTTCTTTTGGAAAACTTTGAGCATGCGCGAACATTAGACTCATCAAGTTATCGACAGCTACCACGTCGGCATTGTTGAGTTGACGATCCCATTCAGCCTGGGCTTCTTCTTGCGTTGGACGGCAAATCACGCGTGAAAAGGTCATCACATTAACTTTGCGATTCACTTTAAGACCTGCTTGTTTTAATTCTTCAATTTCAGTTTTACTCCGACCCAAATCAGAGGCTGGCGTAAACAGGAAGTCTGCATTGTTTACTGCAAACTCACGACCATTTTTAGAGCCTGCTGCATTAAAAATTGGAGGGTGGACTAGGGGTTTCGGTTTTCCATAAGTTCCTTTAGTTTTGAAAAACTTGCTTTCGAAATCAAATTTTTCTTCACTGGTCCATACTTTTTTAATTAAATCGTACCAGTCTTGTGCATACCCATAGCGTGTTTCATGGTCGTCGGGTAAATATAATCCTAAAGCTTCATATTCAGGTTTGTTCCATCCGGCGACAATATTTAAACCAATACGACCTTGGCTGATTTCAGATAATGTTGCAATCTGTTTGGCAACAACTACAGGATGGTTAGGTACTGTCTGAATTGTTGCAAAGACAGTAATATCTTTTGTCAAGGCTAGTAAAGCAGCTGCCCACGTCATGGTTTCCAAAATAGTACCCTGGAAATCTGTCTGCCCTCCATAGCCAGTAAAGCGTGCAATCGGTAGCATGAAGTCGATCCCCGCCTCATCCAGCATTTTACCAAGTTCTAAATTCTTCTCCCAACTTGCATTCCAACGATCTTCAAGTGTTGAAACGGTCATGCCACCTGAACAGTTTGAAGCAAATGAACCTAATAAAAACCGGTTATTATTAAAAAAGTGATGTTGTTTCATTTTGAAAATCCTTTAAACAAATGAGTCGGGTTACACACCAGCAAAAGTTTGGTGTACATTGGCCTGTTTATACTGTCCGTTATGGAATACCAGTGGATTACCCATTTGATTACGGCACGCTTCAATTTGGCCAACGATGATGTAATGATCACCCGCTTCATGCAGTTCATACTGACGACACACAAAAGTCGTGAGGGACTTGTTTAAAATTAGTATGCCCATGTACTCTTCTACATCATCGAGTCCCTCGAATTTGTCATCCGCAGATTTAGAAAAATGTTTTGATTCTAAATACTGATCTTCATTAAGAATATTGATTGCAAAGTATTCTGCCTGTTTGAAATCTTCAAAATGGGTTGCTGACTTTGCGATATTCCAGAGAATAAGCGGGGGGCCAGTGAAACTGATGTGAAGGAGTTGGCTGTCATTCCTATTTTTTTTTGATTCACATCTAGGGCAGTCACTACCGTAATACCTGTGGCGTATTGACCAAGTAGTTGACGAAGTGACCGTGGTTCAAGTTGTATTACTGGGGTCATTACATTCAGCATAATCATATTCCTTCATAGAGGCTCGAAGAGTCAGAACCTTATTCCTTATTCGCCAACAGGTTTATTTTCACTTGACGGCCAAGTGGGCATCAATTCATTTGAGGGGAGCGTTTCATCCACAAGTTTCTTCGCAGTTTCAATACCTGCAACTGGTAGGCCGGTTGGGTCTAGTACCCCGATCTGTACAAGCAGGCTTGCCTGATCCCAGTAGATATGCTCATGGCAAAGTTTTGGTCCACGGAATTTGATAATTCCGAGCATTGGAATTTCGACATATTTGCCTGTTGGCTTAATTCCTGGAATTAACCAATCGATTTCTTCATCATGGGTAAAGCTCATGATGAATTCATCCACCACTTGCGTAGAGCCGACAGTGCGTGAAATTGGAGTTAATTTCATGTCTTTCGGATTGTTATGTATAAAGTGATACTGATAAAAACGTGCAAGTTGTTTATAACCCACACCACCTGTTAAGGTTGGGATATGATTTACATAAGGTTCAGCAACCATGGTTGCCATCGTATCTGGCACATTTCGCGTATCAAATTCGAAACGGACGTGTTCTTCCCATAGGGCAGCGAGGTCATAGTGTGGACCAATTGCTTTGCGGAGTGCCGTAATACTGCGCTCATGTGCCATTAATGCACTTGGTTTGTCATAGTGCATACTGTTCGGACGAGCAAATGCATGATCTACGCCTAGGTAGACATAGGTTTCGATCTTTGTATTATCTTTTAATGCAGAAAGAATTTTTTCCCGTGTGTTGGTATCACAGAATTGGTCAAGTTCTGCAAAATGCAAAACCAGCTTAGACTTGATATTCTTCGCTTCATCAAGATTCTGTTCAATACCTACGCCGTAGTACGACACTGCACAACCTAATTCCGGAATACGGCAAGCAGCCAGATAAGCGAGTTTTCCGCCTAAGCAATAACCGACTAAACCTATACTTGTTTCCTGATTTACAGTTTCTAAGTGTTTAAGGGTATTGATAGTAGACTGAATATCTTCAATACCTGTGTCTTGATCAAATTTGGTATATAAGTCGAATGCTCTCTGGCAATCGTCATCGGTATAACCGAGTTCAACATTAGGCTGAATGCGCCAGAATAAGTCTGGCACGATTACGGTGTAACCTTCTTCCGCCAGAAAGTCTGCTTTTTGGCGCATCACTTCATTTACACCAAAGATTTCCTGGCACAAAATCAGGCCTGGGCCTTGGCCTGCTTCTGGAACGGAAAGATATGCTTTAAACGGACCTGTTGCTGTTTGGACGTCAATATAAGATCCAGCCATGATAGTAATCTCCTGAATAATTAGATCTATCATCGACATCATCAGGAAATTTGACTATCCAAATTAAGTTCAAGCTTTATCCATTTTTGCACCAGCTGATAAACCAAAGATGGCAAGTTTTTTGCTATTTATTTACTTTTTAACATCCCGGTTCAAAGGGATGATGATAAAATATTGCAGTGATATGAGGGTAAAATTTGTGGATATTTTTCCAATCTCTTTAAAGTTGCAGCAGCAACCTTGTCTGATTGTAGGAGGAGGAAAGATTGCTTACCGCAAAGCGGTCTTGCTCTCTCAGGCAGGTGCCATCATTGATGTACTGGCACCCGATATTGACCCGGCACTGGCAGAGATTGTCATGCAAACAGCCGGACAGCATATTGCACTAAGTTATCCGGCTGATATTAAATTAAAACAGTATCGTCTGGTTATTGCCGCAACCAATGTTGCAGAGGTAAACCGGCAGGTTTTTCTGGACTGTGAGACAGATCATGTTTTAGTGAACAGTGTCGATGACCCTCCACATTGCCGTTTTATGGTGCCAGCAATTATTGACCGTTCACCCTTGGTAATATCGATTGCCAGTAACGGAACATCACCAGTATTATCGCGCCAGATTCGAACCCAGCTCGAAGCGACTATTCCCTATGGAATGGGTAAACTGGCTGAATTCTCTGGAAAATGGCGTAGTCGCGTTAAGGAAGTAATAGTCAATCCTGATGAGCGCCGGATATTTTGGGAAGAGCTGTATGCCAGTCCGCTTAAAGAACAGGTGTTTAATGACAGGTTGACCGATGCAGAGCAGCTAATCGAGCAGGCCCTCTCAACCTGGAAAACGCCAAAAGGTGAGGTCTACCTGGTCGGGGCAGGTCCGGGTGATCCAGAACTACTTACTTTAAAGGCCCTGCGTTTGATGCAACAGGCCGATGTAGTCATTTATGACCGTCTGGTCTCTGGACCTATTCTGGAACTTTGCCGACGTGATGCAGAAAAGGTGTATGTTGGTAAAGCGCGTTCCCACCATGCCGTACCGCAAGAAGGAATTAATGCCTTATTGGTAAAGTATGCACAACAAGGAAAGCGGGTTTGCCGTCTTAAGGGAGGTGACCCGTTTATTTTTGGACGTGGAGGTGAGGAAATTGAAGAGCTGTTTGCAGCAGGTATCGCATTTCAGGTCGTGCCGGGTATTACTGCGGCATCTGGTTGCTCTGCTTACGCCGGTATTCCATTAACTCATCGCGATTATGCTCAAAGTGTACGTTTTTTGACGGGGCATTTAAAGGAAGGTTCACCGGAACTGCCATGGTCAGAGCTGGTGTATGAGAATCAGACACTAGTACTATATATGGGTCTGGTAGGACTTGAGAAAATCTGTGAAAGACTGATAGAACATGGCCAGCGCCTGGATATGCCGGTTGCACTGGTTTCTAAAGGTACTACACCAGAGCAGAAAGTAGTAATCGGCACACTGGCAGATATTGTCTCTAAAGTTTCAGAACATCAGATTCAGGCTCCGACCTTAACGATCATTGGTGAAGTTGTTCGTTTACGTGAACAGTTGCAGTGGCAGTAATACTTAACTGTACCATTTTAAAGAGTAGATATTTGTGATTCATGTTGTGTTATTTGAGCCCGAAATTCCTGCAAATACAGGAAATATTATCCGTTTGTGTGCCAATACTGGCGCTCAACTGCATTTGGTGAAACCGTTAGGTTTTGAACTTGATGATAAAAAGCTTAAACGTGCAGGGCTGGATTATCATGAATGGGCTCGTATGCAGATCTGGGAAAATATTGAAGAATGCCTTGCACACTTGCAGACCAAAGGAATTGGTATAGATGCGGTTTATCCATTAACCACTAAAGGCTTTGAAACGCCGCATACTGCTGATCTTAACCGTCCGGTAGCTTTGCTGATGGGGCCGGAAACTCGTGGTTTGCCTGAGCAGGTACGCCTGATGTTTCCAGAACAGCATTGGATTCGTTTACCAATGGCACCCGAATCACGCAGTTTAAATTTATCAAATGCGACTGCTGTTATTGTATATGAGGCATGGCGTCAGCAGGGGTTTCAACCGCTTTAACCTAAATTAACCTATAAAAAAGAGGCGCTCAATGCGCCTCCTTTTCTTATATTTGTTGATCAGCGATCATCATATTCATTATGCTGTGGAGCAGGGTATTTAAAGCCTTTGGTTTTATAACCTAAGTATAAAATACCAAACATGGCCCACCATAAACCATATTTCAATGCTGTTTCTTCAATCTCTAGCCACATTGCAAAAATGCTGATAAAACCGAGCATTGGAATAACTACAAAGTTAAAAATATCTTTGAGGTTCTTGCTGCGGCCATCACGTAGTGCGTAACGCGAAATTACGGACAGATTGACAAATGTAAATGCTGTCAGCGCACCAAAGCTGATCATTGAGATCACAATATCCAGGTCCATGAACCCAGCAGTTAAGGCAACTGCACCTACAATCATAATATTGTAAGACGGAGTGAAGCTTTTAGGACTAATATGACCAAAGATCTTTTTATTAATTACTCCATCACGTCCCATGACATACATCAGGCGGGATACGCCAGCATGTGCTGAAATTCCTGAAGCCATGACTGTTACAATTGCAAAATAAAGGACAACAGTCTTGAAAGCCACGCCGCCTACAGCTTGCAGAATATCTGGCTGGGTTGCCGCTACATCTTCAAAGTAAGTCTTCGGATCATTCGGGAAATAGATTTGCATGAAGTAGGTGCTGATAATAAAGATCACACCTGCAATTAAAGCTGTCAGGAAAATTGCTTTAGGCAAAGTGCGTTCAGTATCTTTTGTTTCTTCAGCCAGTGAGCTTAAGGAGTCAAAACCGGTAAATGAGAAGCAGAGTAAAGTTGCACCGGTAATTAAAGCACCCAGGCTAGTCATCTCGTTCCAGAACGGTTCCAGACTCCATAACTGGTATTTTGCATTGACCAGATTACCATCAGCATTTACTCCACCGATCAGGAGGTTGTAGACCATCCAGGTGAAATAGGCAATTACGCCCAACTGTATAAACACGATTATACTATTGAAATTCGCTACAAATCTGGCACCACGCAGATTTACACCGGTCATAAAGGCAGTTAAGCCTATTACCCATACCCAGTGATTCACATCCGGAAATAAAGCTTCCAGATAAATGACCGCCAGAATAATATTTACCATCGGTGACAATAAATAGTCTAACCAGGATGACCAGCCCACCATAAAGCCGACATTCGGATGAATGGATTTCTGGGCATAAGTATATGCAGACCCGGAAGACGGATAGCGACGGATCATATGACCATAACTGATCGAGGTAAACAGAATTGCGATCAGGGCAATAATGTAGGAAGTAGGTACATGATAATGACTTTCTTCAGATACCAGACCGAATGTATCAAACAAGGTCATAGGCTGAATATAGGCCAAACCAATAATAATAATGTGCCAGAGGCCTAGCGTTTTTTGCAGTTTGGCTGCCGATTGCGTCCCAGTGAAATTAGTCAACGGCGTTATCCTCATAATCGTTGATCAAGGATCAGCTATATTTAAGGATCGTTTGAGACGAACGATCCCCCCTACGAAATAAAGCAAAGTGCGCGCCAATCTATCTTAAATGATTTATATTGTCAGTAGCTTTGCAGGATTTTTTAGCATTTTTTTGGCTAGTTAAAATATTACCCAGATAGGTCGTCTTCTGTTTTAAAAGAAAAACGTCCAAAATTGGTCTAAATTTTGGACGCAAAGGTTATATAAACCAGCCTTTACCAAGCCTTTTGTAAAATCGCACGCAGGTCATCTAGAGTGGCTTCTTTCGGATTAAAGATAATCGAGCCATCATTTAAGGCTTTTTCTGCCACCTCATCGAGCTGTTCTTCAGTGACTTTACCAGTTTCACGTAGGGTTCTCGGGAGTTTAGTCAGGCTATATAGATGGTCACGCATGGTCAGGATAGTTGCAATAGCTTTGTCTGCACGCAGCTCTGCTGGTGTCTGGGCATAGGTATCTGCACCTGCAAGCGGTAACAGCAGCTCACCGATTTTATTGCCATTAATGCTTTTGTTATATTCCAGTACATAAGGCAGAAACAGATTCATACATAAACCATGTGGTAAATGAGCTACCGCGCCCAGTGCATGCCCAAGCGAGTGAACCAGACCGACCATAGAGTTAGAAAATGCAATACCAGCCATGGTAGAGGCTTGTGCCAATTCCAGACGGCCTTGTGCATTATTGGGCTGATCCAGAACTTTAAACAGGTTTTCACTGATTTTTTTGATACCGGCGACAGCATAAGCATCACTTAGAGGATTGGAGGCGAGACAGGTGTATGCCTCGACACAGTGTGTAAGTGCGTCCATACCGGTCATGGCCGTCAGATGGGGTGGCAAGCTGGAAGTCATGCGCGGGTCAAGAATAGCTGCATGTGGCATCAGATAATAGGAAGCAAAAGCCAGTTTTACATTCTTTTCTGTGTCAGATACAACGGCTACCATGGTTACTTCAGAACCTGTACCTGAAGTAGTAGGAATTACAAAAAATGGTTTTAAAGCTTTCGGCAGATTATGTGCACCGGAATATTTCAGCAGGTCATCGCCACCTTCAGAGACTAAAATATTGGTAGCTTTGGAGGTGTCGATCACTGAACCGCCACCAACAGCAATGATGGCATCGCAGTTATTGTCACGGTATGCCTGTGCCGCATTACGCACAGTCTGCAGACTTGAATCCGGTGGCACATCATCAAAAATATATCCAATCACAGCGTCAGTTGACTCAAAAGCTGCTTCAACCGGCTGTAATAAATTATTAGCCCGTACGCCTTTATCAGTGATGATCATCGGCCGCTTGGCGCCTAAAGTAGCCAGTTCAAAAGGAATATGTTCTAACGCGGCATTTCCTGCAATTACTTTAACTGGACAGAAAAATTCATAATAAGGTTTAGCCATGTTAAGTACTCCGTTTGAAATAGGACTGGGCAACTTTTAAATAAATATTGGTAGCGCCACTAAGTTTTTCTTTTAAGCCAAGTTTGGCCGGATATTGTTTTACTGCAAACTCTGCAACCAGTTTTGGCAAGATCAGAGATTCCATTTTGTTGAGGCAACGTACCAGACGAATTGCATAACTTACATCGCCATCGGCAACCATACGGTCATTTGCAAACGATTGTGCAGTACTTTCCTGAAAGGAAAAAACTAAGAATGCATGACTCAGGTGTTTAAACATGATGGTCAGGTCGGGTTTGCCATTAAAATCATTTAACAGTTTAAGTTGCCGTTCTGCTGTCACTTGTGCCACAAAGGCCGGACCATGCGGATATACTGTCATCGACAACACAAATCCTTCTGGAAATTTTGCAACTTCCTGCTGAATTTCATGGTCAACCTGACTGGCCATGACCAGTCCGCGTCCAATGATATCCATCATCAGCCTGACATAAGCCTGCTGCAAAGCGGGTTTTACAGAGTTTATAGAAATCACTCGCTTATCCCTTTATTCAAAAATATTATTATTTAGAGTAAATACTCTAATGTATTTTATAACATTCGCAAAGTCATTTATTCATTATTGACTTGCAGTTCACTAAAGTAGTGGGTGTTGTCTAGATATTCAATGAAGTCCTGGCACAGTTTTTCAAAGCTAGGGTAGTCATCCAGCAGATCATTTAACCGTACCATTTCCAGACCGGCATAACCACAAGGGTTAATACAATGAAAGCCGTCCAGTTGACAGTCAATATTTAATGCCAGTCCATGATAGCTACGGCCACGACGAATCTTGAATCCTAAAGAACCGATTTTACGGTCAGCAACGTAAACACCCGGCGCATCTGGCTTGGCATATGCTTCAATTCCATACTTTTTAAGCAGATCGACCATGAACTGTTCGGCAAAACTGACCAGCGTACGCACGTTCCATTTCAATCGATTCAAATCAAACATGAAATAAGCTACCAGCTGACCTGGGCCATGCCAAGTTACCTGACCGCCACGATCACTCTGCACTACTGGCATATCTGGACGCTGGAGGATATGTTCAGGTTTCCCAGCCTGTCCCTGAGTAAGAACATTATTATGCTGCAATAACCATAATTCATCGGGCATATCTTTATCCCGCTGCTCGGTGAAGCGCTTCATGGCTTCAAAAGTTGGGGTATAGTCCTGTAATCCTTTAAAACAGCGTACAGTTAATGCGGGCTTAGATTCAGTTACTTGTTCCGCCATAGTAAAATGACCCTATCAGAAAGTAAAAAACCAGATATTGTTCATATCTGGTTTTGAATTAAAGCGCGGTTTTAATATAAGGGCAAGCGGCCAGGTCTGCATAAAGTGCATGAACCTGCTCCAGTTCATCAAAACGTAACTGGGCAGTAAGAGAGTGGTATTTTCCTGTACGTGATGGCTGTATCTTTAAGGTTGCTTCATCAAAATCAGGGAAATGTTTAAGCAGAATTTCAATTACTGCTATGCGCAGTTCATCGCCAGCATTGCCGATGAGCTTGATAGGATAATCCATCGGGAAAACCCAAAGTTCTTCACGCAGCTCACGCGATGGGGTACGGTCAAGCATAAGACACCTCAAAATGATAGAAAACGCCTGCTGAAGCAGGCGTCTTGAGCAGTTAGTTAAAATATGAGGGCAGCGGGTTATATTTCAAACCGGTCCCAGCCCGGTTAGTCATTTTCCAAGAATGAACGTAAGTGCTCAGAGCGGGATGGATGACGCAATTTACGTAAAGCTTTGGCTTCAATCTGACGGATACGTTCGCGGGTAACGTCGAACTGTTTACCCACTTCTTCTAATGTATGGTCAGTTGGCATGTCGATACCAAAGCGCATTTTCAGAACTTTAGCTTCACGTTCAGTTAAGTTTTCTAAAACTTCACGTGTTGCTTCTTTTAACCCTTCTGAAGTTGCAGCATCTACCGGAGAGGTAATGTTCTGGTCTTCAATGAAATCTCCCAGATGCGAGTCTTCATCATCACCAATTGGTGTTTCCATTGAAATAGGTTCTTTGGCAATTTTAAGTACCTTACGTACCTTCACCTCATCCATTTCCAGACGTTCACCCAGCTCTTCCGGTGTTGGCTCGCGGCCCATTTCCTGAAGCAACTGACGTGATACACGGTTGATCTTGTTAATTGTTTCAATCATGTGCACTGGAATGCGGATGGTACGTGCCTGGTCGGCAATTGAGCGGGTGATTGCCTGACGAATCCACCAGGTAGCATAAGTTGAGAACTTATAGCCACGACGGTATTCGAACTTGTCTACGGCTTTCATCAGGCCAATATTACCTTCCTGAATCAAATCCAGGAATTGCAGTCCACGGTTGGTATATTTTTTGGCAATCGAGATTACCAGACGCAAGTTGGCCTCAACCATCTCTTTTTTAGCACGACGAGCTTTAGCTTCACCAATTGCCATACGTTTAGAGATATCTTTAATATCAATAACGTTCAGACCAAGTTCTTTCTCAATATCAGCAATCTTCTGCTGGAATGCCAAAACATCAGGACGAACTTTTTCTAGATGACCTTTAATATCTGGAGATGCTTTTGCCATTTGTTCATCAAGCCAGCCTGGGTTTGACTCCTGTCCTGGAAAGGAGGTGCGGAACTGGGTACGGTCCATACGGCCACGACGAACTGCGTAGCGCATAATTTCACGTTCGGAAGTACGGATTTGCTCATGCGTACCACGAATCATTTCAGAAATAATATCAAAGAGGCGCGGAGTAAACTTAAACATCATAAATACAGATGCCAGAGCCTCAAGTGCAGCCTTTGCTTCTGCACTATCACGACCATGCTTTTCAATTACTGACTTAGTTTGTTGCCAGACTGTCTCAAGCTCGGTGAAACGAACTTTGGCAATTTCAGGATCTGGGCCCGAATCTGCTTCTGAATCATCATCTGATTCAGATTCTTCCTCTTCTTCTTCATCGTCATCAAGTTTAACTTCCTTGGTCGATTTCGAAGCAGTTTCATCTTCATCTTCTTCCAGTACAGCATCTTCTATCACTTCAGGAATTTCTTCATCAGATTCCGGATCAAGATAGCCTGAAAGAATATCGGCCAGACGACGTTCGCCTTCTTGATAATCTTTATATTCTTTTAATACAACTTCAACTGCATTTGGCCAGTAAGCAATAGAGTGAAGAACGTCGCGAATACCTTCTTCAATACGTTTAGCAATACTGATCTCGCCTTCACGGGTTAAAAGCTCGACAGTACCCATTTCGCGCATATACATACGTACAGGGTCTGTAGTACGGCCTGGCTCATTTTCAACTGAAGCAAGAACAGCTGCAGCTTCTTCTTCGGCTACCTCATCGGCAGCTTCGGCGTTATCCTCAAACATCGCATCATCAGATTCAGGAGCACGTTCGTGTACAGGAATACCCACATCCTGAAGCATCTGGATAATGTCTTCAATCTGTTCACTTTCAGTGATTGAGTCTGGGAGATGATCGTTAACCTCAGCGTAAGTTAGGTAACCTTGTTCTTTGCCTCGGCTAATCAGAGCCGCTACTTGAGAAGTAGGGGAATGCATATCGCTCATCTTTGCTTACTCTTCGTTGAATCTGTGGCAGTGAAAAACCGTGCATGATAGCACAAATCGCATCAAAATTTTCTGATTTGATCAGTCAAGCATGATTTTATAAATAGATTTCATTTCACAATTATTGTTGAATGTTGGGCTAAAATTATTTTTTTCAAGTGAATGGCCTAAATTTTGTCAGGTTAAACCCATCACTCAGTTAGTCCTCCATAAATACACAATTTTGCCGTTAAAAAAAAGAGTTATTTAACTGGAATTCTCAAAAAAAACAAATAAATCTTGACAATTAAAATGAAGAAAGATAAATAGCGCCTAGGCCCATTCACATTTTTCTACTACGAGGTAGTTTTAGTGTCTTCTACAGATTTTGAATTAGATGATAACTACGGTGATGATGATGTCAGCTTTGATGAGGCGTCGAGTAAAATCAGCGCAAAAGAATCATTGGAAAAACGTCGTCTGATCGATGACCTGCTAGCTCAACGTCGCCTGGAACGAGAACTGAAAGATTTTGATTACGACTTTGATGACGATGATCTCGACGATGACGAATAAACCCGATTGGGCATCCCGTCGAGAAATGCTATTCTAGGCTTAATTTATTAATTTGGATTCAAGATGAGTGCTTTAGATTTAGACCTGTTGAGCGAGTATCTAGATGGTGACCAAAATGAGTATGGTCTAGATTTTGCAGCAACTCACGGTTTTTTATGTGCTATTGCGGTTGGCCCGAAGTTTGATCGCTGGCTTGAAGAGCTATTTGATAATAATCACAAGAAAGTGCCAGCAGAAATTATTACCCAAATCAAGCTCTGGTTGACTTCACTTCAGCAAAATCTTGCCAATGAAGAGGGTATCGAGTTTCCCTTTGAAATTGAGGAAGCTGATGTAGAATCCAGCTTGGGCGACTGGTCAGTTGGTTTTGTCGATGCCATGTTCTTAAATGAGGAAGCTTGGTTTACGCCAGAGTTTGAAGATCAGTTGGTAGACTTAACCTTGCCGATTATGGTGTTCAGTGGCGTTGATGAAGAAGATCCGCAGATGGAATCTTTCCGTCGTAATGGCCAGTTGATGGATGAATTGGCAGAGGAAATTCCAGAGAATCTAAATGAACTCTATCTGATGTACCATACGCCAGAATAGTTTCTCTCAAAGAAAAACACCCTCATGCAGGGTGTTTTTTTATAGTTTTTTGCCAGAATCAGATAATTATCATGAGTATAGTTATAATTCACAGGGAATTTCGTCAAAATTTAGCAGACTAAAATTACAGCTGTGAAAGTTCGGCTATGATAAAAAATGCTGCTAAGAGAAATGTTTTTTCTTCCAGTAGCACTTAAATACAAAACAGAGTGCAATAATCACAACAATAGCCAAGACCATATTGCCGACATTACTCATCAGCGCATGCATCTTGTCCTGATTTTCACCCAGATAGAAACCCACACATGCAAGAAATGTCGTCCAGATCACTGTGCCCAGCCCGCTATAAAGCATGAACTTCCAGAATGGCATTCGGCTCATACCTGCGGGAATGCTGATCAGTGAGCGTACGGCAGGTACCATGCGACCCAAGAATACAATCCGATGCCCATAATGTTCAAACCATTTCAAGGCTTTAATAACATCAGCTCTCTTGATGAAAAGATATTTACCGTACCGGTCTACCAGATCAAGCAGTCTGTCCTGAGGAATTTTTCTGCCAATCCAGTAGAGTAGGGCCGCTGCCAGTAATGAACCACAGCTACCAGCAATAATGATACCCACTAAAAGCAATTCACCTTTTGACGCCACATAACCGGCAGACGGCATAATAACTTCAGAAGGGATAGGAGGAAAAATGTTGTCCAGAAACATCAGTAAGGCTATTCCCAGATAGCCTAACTGTTCCATGATTGAAATAACCCACTCATCAAGATTCATAGATCAGCTCACGTCATTCAGTTTAGGTATTTATACTTTGCAGTGAAAACCAATCTTTTATTTTATTCTGTCTAAATCATGTAAGTAGATGAGTTTATTCCTGATAATTGACTAAAGTATGAATATAGACTTTTCGCAAGAAGTAGGCAAAACACAAAGGCAGCGTACCAATACAGAGTAAGGAAAGAAACATTCCTTCCAAATGATAGGCGATAAACAGCGCAAAGATGATACCGATCATTGCACCTAATAAGACTATAAAAATATGGGGTTGTTTTTCTAGCTCAGCCTGAATCTGATTAGACTGTAAAGAATGGATGCTTGAAGAAGCTGGATATTCAGTATGCTCACTAATTTCCATAAATCTGGCCTTCCTGCAAATGAATCTGAATGGTTTTATTCACATATTTGCCTATAAGAGTAATATCTATAGACTTATAAATTTTTTATGGTGAATAGAAGGTAACAAAACCTAACAGTGTGTAGATTAGCAAGATCGATAGGCAATACAATAAGCTTCAGATAGTGAAAATGTAGAAAACTATAGCGGGTTTGCGAGTGAATGTGATAAAACGTAAAAACCGCATCAAAACTAATGCGGTTTTTAACATATAGATTACATTAAAGAATTATAGACGTTTACGTTTTGCTGCAGCAATTTGAGACTGACGCATACGGAAACCTGCTTTCTGTTTCTCTGTCGTTTTATCTATACAGTACTTGCAAGATACGCCATGTTCATAGCTGTGCAGTTCAATTTCCTCAGGCGTTAATGGCCATCCACATGCATGGCATTTACTGTGCTGTCCTTCTTCTACGCCATGAGTAACTGCAGTGCGCCCATCAAAGACAAAACATTCACCTTCCCAGAGGCTTTCTTCCGGTGGTGTTTCTTCTAGATATTTTAAAATACCGCCTTTGAGATGGTAAACCTCATTGAAACCCTCTTGTAAAAGTAATGAAGTTGATTTTTCACATCGAATGCCCCCTGTACAGAACATCGCAATTTTTTTGTCTTTATGCTGTTCAAGGTTCTTTTTTACGTACTCGGGAAATTCACGGAAAGTTTCGGTTTTAGGGTCAATTGCGCCCTTAAATGTACCCGCCTTATACTCATAGTCGTTTCGTGTATCAATCAGAATTACATCATCGCGTGCAATGAGCTCATTCCATTCCTTCGGGTCAAGATAATGGCCGACCAGGTCACGTGGTTTTACCGGTACACCGAGCGTTACGATTTCTTTTTTTAGCTTGATTTTCATTTTACGAAATGGTTTGTCCGTACTATGGGACTCTTTATATTCCATTTCGTTAAACCCTTCGCCTAGCAAAAACTGATGAAGGGTATCAATAGCATTGCGGTCGCCTGCTACAGTCCCGTTAATACCTTCTCCTGCTACAATAAGAGTCCCACATAAGTTCATAGCTTGCACCAGATCAAGAAGACGCTGCTGAAGATCGGCTGGATCTTGAACTTCTTTAAATTGATATAGTGCGGCAACAACCCAGTCAGTGGTCGCTTGCTGTTCTACAGGTGCAAGCTGTTCTACAGTAGCGTTCATGGAAGACTCCAAATGTATTAAGATAGGAAATTAAGGCGCGTATTTTAGCGCGAATTTTATGAAGAAGCGAGAAAACCATATGGCTGTTATGGTTTTTATTGAAAGGAGCATGTCTTGAATACTGAACGCCGTATCCCATCCCTGACACCATGTGCTGGACGTTGTTCAACTGTATTTGGTGATCAGGTCTGTCGGGGATGCCGGCGTTTTAATCATGAAGTGATCCAGTGGAATACGTATACAGTTGAAGAGCGTATGGCAGTGTGGCAACGACTTGATGCCCAGCTGGACCAGATTTTAGTACCTATGCTCCCGATGGCCCAGCTGGCACAAGTCGAGGAGTTTGTTTTATCAAAACGGGTACGTCTGCTGGAAAATGCAAGTCAGGGACGCAAGTTATACCATGCACTTAAAATCTGTGAAAAAAATAAGAATCTGGCTGAAGAGAGTGGTTTGGGTATCAGTGCTGACCAAATTAAACCATTATGGCAACTATTTGAGCAAAAAGTATTGGCTTTGGCTAAAGCCAGTTATGAACTGGCTTGGTTACGGGCAGGGGATATACGACAAAATCTGCTGTATATGGAAGATGATGAGTAAGCCTCCTGAGAGGCTATTCTAAAAGTCTGTTAAGTTTTAGATTTGATGTTGCATGCGGTATTGAACCAGCTCTTCTATGGTAATTACGGTAAGGTGATGAGTCTGGGCATATGCCAGTACCTGAATACCTGTAGCCATAGTTCCGTCAGGATTGGTCAGCTCACATAACACCCCTGCCGGTTTAAGGCCAGCCATACGTGCCAGATCTATACTACCTTCGGTATGTCCGCGACGAACCAGCACACCGCCGTCTCGTGCGCGCAAGGGAAAAACATGGCCAGGACGATTTAAATCACTTGCCACAGCGCCGTCTTTAATTGCAGCATGAATAGTAGTTACCCGGTCTTTTGCTGAAACGCCAGTCGTCACCCCCTGAGCTGCTTCAATAGTTACTGTAAAAGCAGTATGAAAATGGCTGGAATTGTGCTTCACCATTGGCGAAAGTTCTAAGTGATCTGCAGCTTGTTCGGTAAGACATAAACAGACGATGCCAGAACCATCGCGAATCATGCGAGCCATGGTTTCAACATTGAGGGTTTCAGCAGCTACAATCAGATCAGCTTCATTTTCCCGGTCAAAATCATCCATGACCAGTACAGGCTTACCCTGGCGAATATCTTCTAGAGCTTGCTGAATACGTTGCTCAGCAGGAGATAAAGCGGAAAAAAACAGTTCGGGTTGAATTAAACTAGACATATGAAACGCTCACGTAAATGAAAATACAGTGGAACATTTCAGGACAGATATGAAATATATAACGACCCCTATATAAATATACATAAGGGTAATCTCGTCTTCTTTCATCCGGACTATACCGTCGGCTTTGGAATTGCACCAAATCTGCGTAGTACTTTAAATAGGTAATACGCTCGTGGGCTTGCTGATTTTATATTGAAACAACTTTACCACCGGTGGGGAATTTCACCCCGCCCTGAAGCGATGTAGCTCAATTATAATGCAATTTTAAGTGAATAATCATGTTTTTCTATAGAACGATCGGTTCTATATTTAGAATAAATTAGTCTAAATGCCTTTTGGGTATGTTATTACTGTATGAAATTTAAGATACTTTTTCTGTAAAGTGCAGCTATAAATATAAAAAAGCCCATACATGGGCTTTTTAAGATTATCTTTTTTACTTTAAGCGACCTGAACCGGTATACAGTTAGCAGTGTGATTTACCGTATTGTCAGGATTGGCATAGACGAGACGCGGTTTATGCGCATTGGCTTCAACTTCGGTAAAATCACCAAAGGTGGCAATGATAACTAAATCTCCAACATCTGCCTGATGGGCTGCACCGCCATTTACAGAGATAATCCCTGAGTTTTCTTCACCACGAATTGCATAAGTGGCAAAGCGTTTGCCATTAGTTACGTTCCATACATGGATTTCTTCATATTCGCGGATGCCAGCTAGATCCATCAGAACGCCATCAATTGCACAAGAACCTTCATAATGAAGTTCAGCATGAGTTACTACCGCACGATGAATTTTGCATTTTAATAAACGAGATAGCATGGCTAGCGTCTCCTTGGTCGACCAAGATAGGTCTTAGGGTTAAATCAATCACTTGATACAGAGTGCAATAAAGCAACTGCTGCGCATTTTGCTCTTAAATAAGCGTCAAGGCAAGATGGATTATTCAGTAATGCAGGTTTTTATCAGCCCGGTTTGTAAGCATTAATCTGGTTCATGGCCTGCTGTATTTCACCATTGACCAGTAACTTGATTTTACTTAATGCATGGCTAATCGCATCATCCATAAGCTCTTGCTCACTGCGCGGGGCTTTGCTGAGGACATGTCCTGAAACACGCTCTTTAGAACCTGGATGCCCAATACCAATACGCAAACGATGAAAATCAGGACCGGTATGCGGAGTAATGTCCCGAAGCCCGTTATGTCCGCCGTGGCCGCCACCTGTTTTCAGCCGGATAATACCAGGATTCATATCGAGTTCGTCATGTGCTACTAGCATTGACTGGGGAGTAATTTGATAGAATTTTGCGAAGGGTACCACACTCTGCCCCGAACGGTTCATAAATGTAGTGGGTAACAAGAGTCGGATATCTTGTCCTTCGATTTGACCACGACCGCTAATTCCATGGAATTTAGGATCATTTTTAAGAGTAATGCCATATTGTTCTGCCAGACGTTCGACAAACCAGAATCCGGCATTATGGCGGGTTTGGGCATACTCAGTACCTGGGTTGCCCAAACCAATAATCAGTGAAATGTTAGACACTAATTTTGCCTTTTAGCACTTATGCGCGTTTAAAATCAGCGTGCATAGGTGTATTTTTAGCTGGGTGACGCTGAAGCGCTTGAATTTTTACGCTTTCAGTTTTGTCGCCTATAACAATTTCAATAACTTCTTCAAAAAAAGCATTGTTTTCTAAAGCTTTTACAAGCTGACGAAGTTCTAGGGTAATTGCTACAGGTTCAGCATCACCACCATAGATGATTGCTGGAAGTTGAGCAGCGTGACGAAGGCGGCGGCTCGCACCTTTCCCTTGTACGTCTGCAGCACGCGCTTGAGCGTTTAATGTAAAATTAGCCATGAGATATTCCTCATTGAGTTTAAGTTAAACCAGACTTGCGACCAGTCTGGTGAATAGAAAACCCCAGCTTATGCCAGGGTTTATAAAAAATCTGCGCTATTATAAGTAACTATCGAACATTGCGCTAATAGATTCTTCGTTATTGATACGACGAATTGTTTCAGCAACCATGCTAGCTACCGATACCTGACGAATTTTGCCAAGCTCAAGTGCTTCTTGTGAAAGAGGAATTGTGTCACATACGACCAGCTCATCAATCACAGAGTTCTTCAGGTTTTCAAGTGCCTTACCAGATAATACCGGGTGAGTTGCATAAGCAACCACTTTACGGGCACCGAAAGTTTTCAATGCATCAGCTGCTTTACAAAGCGTACCAGCAGTATCAACCATGTCATCAACAATGACACAATCACGGTCTTTTACATCACCAATCAGATGCATTACCTGTGATTCATTGGCTTTTTGACGACGCTTGTCAATAATGGCTAGATCGATATCACCCATCTGTTTTGCAACTGCGCGTGCACGTACAACACCACCTACGTCAGGTGAAACCACCATCAGGTTATGATGTGACTGTTGACGAAGATCAGCAAGCAGTGCAGGGGTACCATAGATATTATCTACAGGAATATCGAAGAAACCCTGGATCTGGTCGGCATGCAGGTCAATCATCACTACACGGTCTATACCGACAGTGGTGAGCATGTCAGCAACGACTTTAGCAGTAATAGGCACACGAGCAGAACGTGGACGACGGTCTTGACGAGCATAACCGAAGTAAGGAATGACAGCAGTAATACGACCAGCACTTGCACGGCGCAATGAATCAGCCATAACCAGAATTTCCATCAGGTTATCGTTGGTCGGTGCACAGGTAGGCTGAACAATAAAGACGTCTTTACCACGTACATTTTCAGTAATTTCTACTGCAATTTCACCATCAGAGAAACGGCCTACAGAAGCAGCTCCCAGCGGAATGTGTAAATGGCTTACGACTTTTTGAGCGAATTGTGGATGAGCGTTTCCACTAAAAACGACAAGATTGGGCATGAAGCACCCTTGGCGGTTGGCATGTATGGAATGAGATGGCAGGGGTAGCTGGATTCGAACCAACGAATGGCGGGATCAAAACCCGCTGCCTTACCACTTGGCGATACCCCTAATGCGGCAGAACTTTAATATTTTTGCATGGTTATGTCAAGGTAAATTAACACGAACTTGCAAATGAACGTTCTATCTTTTTACAGGAAAATGGCAGGGGCGGCTGGATTCGAACCAACGGATGGCGAGATCAAAACCCGCTGCCTTACCACTTGGCGACGCCCCTAAAATGGATGATTGTATTGATGGCAGGGGCGGCTGGATTCGAACCAACGGATGGCGAGATCAAAACCCGCTGCCTTACCACTTGGCGACGCCCCTAATACAAACATCTACAGGTAAAATTGATGGCAGGGGCGGCTGGATTCGAACCAACGGATGGCGAGATCAAAACCCGCTGCCTTACCACTTGGCGACGCCCCTATCAATTTACTTTCAACTGACATAATGGAGACTCATCTAAACTATGAACCAGGTAAGCTTTACATGGTGCATTCTTTAAAATATCGTCTGGCTTTATGTCGGAAGTCAGTTCAGTGAAAACACAAGCACCTGTACCTGTAAGCCGTGCAGTACCGAATTGATCGAGATAACGCATGGCTTCATCAACCTCTGGATATAAACTTCTGGCCAGTGGCTCAAAGTTATTTCCGAAAGCAGATGGCTTTAACTGATAGGCGCAAAATGTAGTGGGCTTCGTATTTCTTGTCAATGTTTTTTGTGAAAAAAGCAGTTGAGTGCTGATAAAACAGTCAGGTTTGAGCACTATGTATTGTTTCGGTTCTAAGTTAATGAAACTTAACTGTTCTCCGATTCCTTCTGCCCAAGCGTTGTGACCATATACAAAAACAGGTACATCCGCACCAAGATGTGCACCATATTCAGCCAACTGTTCAATTGTTAAACCGCAATCCCAGAGCTGATTTAATATAATCAGTGTAGTGGCAGCATTGGATGATCCTCCACCTAATCCTGCACCCATTGGAATATTTTTCTCAATTTTGATCTGTACACCAGAAGAATTTTTAGTGTGTGATTTAAGTAATAATGCAGCTTTGTAGATTAAATTCTGTTCAAGCTGTACGTTACTTAGACCTTCAATGTGAATTTTTCCAGTCATGTTGACTTCAAATTCCAGCCAGTCATATAGGTCAATTAGTTGAAAAATACTCTGTAACTCATGGTAGCCATTTTCACGACGACCTGTAATATGTAAAAACAGATTAAGTTTAGCGGGTGAAGGAACTCGGATCATACTAAATACCACAGCTGAAAACAGATTAGCGATTCTGGATCAGCATTGTAATACGGTTTTCCTGGCCATCAGCAAGTGACTGTTTTAAAATCAGTTTACTAGGTTGTTGGGCATTGCCATTATAGCTTAATTCGACATTCCAGTCCTGTTCCTGAATGGTGCTGATCCGTTGCTGTTCATCTTTTTTAATTTTAGCATTCAAGCTTGCCGGTCTGCCTTGGACCCAGTGTACGAGGTGAGTAATCGGTGCCTGCCATCCAGTAGCACGTTCCAGTAGCTCTTCAGGTGTTGTTGCGCGAATCAGACCTGTCTTTGCACTATTCAGCGTGACTTCTCCCGGACGGCCTTGAATTTGTGTTTTGCCTACGCCTAAGATGCCCGTCAGTTCAATATCAAAATTATCCTGCTGCTGTTCCCAGTTAAAAAATGCACTCCCTGACTGCTTGGGAGTTTTTACCCCAATTTTTCCCTGCAGATTAAATTGATTGTTTTCTGGCTGGGTATTAACCGGATTTTGAGGTTGGGTATATTGCTGACAGCCGGTAAAAGCCAGAGTTGCCGTAGCGCACAAGGCGAGTCCCAGTTTAGAAAAAGAACGCATGAAAGTTTAACTCTGTTTAAATTGTTGAGGTAACAATAACGCATCTAACTGATCCAATTGCGGATCATTATGATATTTTTGTTTAAGCTGTTTTAACACTTCACTAAATTTTGTGAGTGAACCCTGCATATAAAGTGCTTTAGCGTAGCGTACGCCAATTTTCAGGTTCTGACTTAAGCTGTAGGCCTTGGCCAGTACCCGGACGGCAGTATCATAATCATTTTGCAATATACAGACGTACCCGAGTGTATCGAGTATTGAGGCTTGTTCCGGCGCATACTCAAGTGCATGCTCTGCATACTGGCGCGCTTCATTTAGACGCCGGTTTTGCAGAGCGAGAGTGTAAGCATATGCATTCAGGTAAGTTGGACTGTTTGGTTCTATTTCCAGCAAATGTTTGAGTGTCTGGTCCAGTTTTTCCCGGTCTTGAAAAGGATCAAGCAATAAGACTTGGGCATAGATCAGCTCCGGGTCATCTGGCAGGTTTTTAACTGCTTCATCAAGTAAGGCTAGCGCTGCTTTTTTATTTCCTGTCTTTTTCAAGATTTCTGCCTGAGCCTGGTATAAAAAACTGGCGTGCTGTGGATAATTGACACGTTCCTGAGTAAGAAAACGCAAGGCATCATTCAGCTGGTTTTGCTTTTCAAAAATAGTGACCAGATTCCGCCGCGATACAGTGTATAGACTACCGTCCACCAGACGATAATAAGCTTTCGCTGTTTCGTAATGCTGTTTCCGCTCGGCATTTACTGCCAAATAGTAATAGGCCTCATTCTGATACTGATCAGAATAACGTAGCTCTACCAGATATTTTTCTGCCTGCTCATATTGTTTGAGGTCAATACTGGTTAATCCGGCAATAAATAATGCCTCTTCAGCATCTGGCCACTGTTTTAAAATACCTTGAAGCTTTTTTGAGGCTGATTCGGCCTGATTGGATTTGACCAGAAAGCGGACCTCTGCCAGCCGGATATCCAAATTATATTTCTGTTTACGGCTTGATTTTTCCAGCCATTGCTGGGCTGCTAGCTGGTCATTCTGAGCCATTAACAGGTTGGCCTTCATCAGAATAAAACCAGTAACTTTGGGCCGCTTGCGCAGTGCCTGATTGATAGTCACTAAAGCCTGCTCTAGCTGACCATTTTGTGCTTCCAGGCCAGCGATTAAAACCAGAATAGAAGGATTATTTTTTTCCTTACTGCTACGTAAGGCATTTAAAAGTATCTCGCGATCTTCTGGAAGCTCTGGGGCAATCCCTGCCAGAATCTGTTCCAGATCAGCATTTGGATCAATATTAAGAATTTTATTCAGGGTATCGGCGGCAAGCTCATATTCATGCGCTTTCAGAGAAATATGGGCCAGATAAAATAAAGCCGGGACATCTTGAGGTTCCTGAACCACCCAGTGTGTCGCGATGTCTAAGGCTGCTTTCAGATCATTCTGTTCGAGGGCAACATTCAGGGCACGCTGTTTGATAGTGGTTGAATTACTTTTAATGGCCAGTACAGTATAGTTATGCAACGCAGTAGGAATATCGCCATAAGCGAGTGCAAATTCGGCAATCATGCTTTGTTTTAAGGCATTATAGTTAGAATTTTCATGATAAATATCGCCCGATGCCCTAAGATGAGCGGTCGAGGCTATGCTACCTACCAGTAAGACTGTGGTAGAATATCGCCGTATAGTCATGCCGGATAGTCGGCTATTGATTTGACGCAATTTTTATTGATCCAGCTAATGCTTTTTATGACACCGATGTTGCACAATAACATAAATTTAGTGAAATGATGATCTGATATGTCTTTCTTTGCATTAGGGGTCAACCATCAAACTGCTTCTGTAGAGTTGCGAGAACAGATCGCTTTTAACCCTGAGCGGTTAAACGCTTTATTTGCCGAGCAAAGTCAGCATCCTGTCTTGAATGATATGGTGGTGGTCTCGACCTGTAACCGAACAGAAGTCTATGCCATGGCAGAGCATGCTGATATGGTATTGGACTGGCTCGCCCATGCAAATGGTTTAGATGTCAATCAGCTCATCAAACATACTTACCGTTATGAAGACGCTCAGGCGATTACTCACTTGATGCGTGTTGCCAGCGGTTTAGACTCTTTAATGCTGGGTGAACCGCAAATTCTGGGTCAAGTAAAACAGGCACTATCGATTGCAAAAGAAGCCCATATGGTTTCACCGGCACTAAACCGCATTTTTGAATATGCCTTCTATGCAGCTAAACGTGTACGCTCAGAAACTGCTGTAGGTAGTCATGCAGTCTCTATGGGTTATGCAGTTGCTCAGCTTGCCCTGCAGGTCTTTAGCCAGCCACAAGAGTTGACTGTAATGGTAGTGGCTGCTGGAGAGATGAACAGTTTAGTAGCTAAACACCTGGCTGAAATGGGTGTAGGTAAAATCCTGATCTGTAACCGTAGTCGCGAGCGGGCAGAGAACCTGGCGCAGGAGATTGCTCATCAGGTAGAGGTCGAGATTCTGGAATTTTCGGAACTGGCCAGTAACTTGTACCGTGCTGATGTAATCTCAAGCTGTACAGGCAGCCTGTATCAGGTAATTTCTTATCGTGATGTGAAAACAGCATTAAAAAAACGGCGCTACCAGCAGATGTTAATGGTAGATCTGGCTGTTCCGCGTGATATTGAGCCAAAAGTCGCGTCACTAGATGGTGTATATCTGTATGGCGTTGATGACCTGCAAAGTGTTATTGATGAGAACTTGGCCCAGCGACGTCAGGCTGCGGTTGAAGCTGAAATTATGGTTAACCAGCTGGCGACCCAGCTTATTACCCATCAAAAGGTCCAGCAGGCTGGCAGTACTATCGCTGCTTATCGTGAACAGGGCCAACACTTGACTGAATATGAGTTGCGGTTGGCGCTGGAGCATTTGCAGGCCGGAAAAGATGCAGCTGAAGTCCTGCAAAACTTTTCCCATCGTCTCACTCAGAAATTATTACATCCGACTTCAATTCTGCTAAAGCAGGCAGCTCAGGAAGAAAATCCCTCATATTTTGAGTGGTTACAGGACGGTTTGCAGGGGATATTTGACCGTCAGCGTAAACTTAAAAAATAATTTGAAAACAGCTTAAACCTTATGAATGCAATAATCTTAAGCTGATTTTCTTGGTCAGTTCATTGAGTTGCTGCCGCAGATTGCGTGATTCAATAAGTGAAATGGGTGATTTTAGTTTCTGTTTTAAGTATTTTTCCTGCAGGCCCAAGGCATATTCTTTAGCAAGCTTGTCTGCCATTTCTGGTGCCGGAATCAGGCTTTCAATATTGGTACGCTGTAAAATATCCGCAACCGCATGACAATACATACTGCACGCGCCAAGCACATAATAGACAGCCAGTTCCTGATCATCCGGTAGTTCATCAAAGATTTTATCTAATATTGCCAGTATTTGTGCCAGCAATTCATCCGGATGAATGAAAGCACGTAGGGTTTCAAAGTGAATATACAGATAAGGATGTCGTATCAGCATAGCGATGGCAAAATCCTCATCCTTGGTACGGATATTAAAAGAGAGTGATGCATCATTGCTAAGTTTCGGAGTAAAACGCTTGCCTAGGCCGAGCTTTTCTTTAAATGACTGAGTGAGCAGATAGCGAAATGATCCCTGTTTAGGTAACAGGTCGGTAAGCTCCCTGAGCTCGCCCATTACCTGACTTTTACCTTCAGGTGAAGAGACATCTCGCTGTTGCGTGAGATGTGCAAATACAAAATCGGATAACAGGGGGGCCTGTTCAAGTAAACGCTGAAAATTTTCCAGTCCTTCACGACGGATCAGAGAATCGGGATCATGCTGGTCAGGTAGAACAAAAAATTTCAGTTCACGGCCATCATTTAATAAAGGCAGGGCAATTTCCAGTGTTCGCCGGGCTGCCTTTTGTCCTGCAGCATCCCCATCAAAGGCAATCGTAATCCGGTTATTCTGTCTGAATAAAATATTAAGATGTTCAGTATTGCTGGCTGTTCCAAGAGTTGCTACTGCACCGCTAATCCCGTATTGCTGCAATGCGATAACATCCATATAGCCTTCGACCATTAACCAGTCTTGAGCTTTCTGCTTGCGACCTTCATAAAGGCCGTACAATAACTGATTCTTATGGAAGACTTCGGAATCTGGCGAGTTAATATATTTGGGTTTGATCTCATCATTTAATGCACGCCCCCCAAAACCGACTACACGGCCCTTACTGTCCCGGATTGGGAAAATGACCCGGTCACGAAGTAAGTCAAAGTCACGACCGCTCTCACTAGAGCGAATCAGCCCTAGCTGTTTCAGACCTTCAATATCATAGGGGAATGCCTTTTCCAGATGCTGCCAGTCCTCTGGTGCATAGCCCAAGCGCCAGAACTGGACTGTATCTTGGCTTAAGCCGCGCTGTTTAAAGTAAAATTGTGCACTTTGACTTTTAGGTAACTGCTGTTCATAAAACTGAGCAATATTCTCTAGCAGATCATACAGGTTACCTTCCTGTACTGGCACATCCGTCACATTTTCAAATTGTTCAAACGGATCAAAACTCTGAAATTCAGCGAAAGGATCAATCGGAGTATAAGGTGTATTTGTGATAGGAGACTGGATCTGCTCTTTAGCCTGCGCGGCAGGAGCCTGAACCGGCTTGCTAACTTTTTTGATTTCACGTTTATAGGTCAGGCGCTTATTGTCCTGATTGTCTTTTGGCAGTTCAATACCAGTCTGGCTTGCCAGGTCTTTCATAACATCAACAAAATTGCGGCTGTCGATATCCATTAAAAAACGTATAGCATTGCCGTTGGCCTGACAGCCAAAGCAGTGGTAATACTGCTTGTCACGGTAGACATGGAAAGAAGGTGACTTTTCCTGATGAAAAGGACAACAGCCAGAATAAGTCCGTCCGGTTTTTTTAAGTTTTACGCGTTGGCCAATCAGATCAACAATATCAGTACGATCCAGGATCTGATCAATCGTATGCTGTGGAATTGCCATAAGAAAAAGCCATTATTTTATATACTTTAACCATAAAAACGCTGACCTGAAGTCTTGCTTTAAGGACTATTCAGTTGCTATCACTTGAACTAAACAGTCCTGTACAGAATCTAGCCGTCTTTACTGAAAAAGAGAAGGGGGAAAGTATTTTAACTTTCCCCCCCGAAAAAAGCGACCATCTGGTCGAGATTATTCGTTTGGAGTTTCTGTAGCTATATCAGCCGGTGATTTGGCGAGCATTGGTGTATGTTGTTGTCCATTTTCAGATTTACCGAGCATACCTAAGCTCAGACGGTTGAGCCAGCTACGTTCTTCTGAAGAATGACTAGAGGTTTCCTGAGATACTTCACTTGCAGTACTGTTTTTGGCTTCACGGCCAAAAATTCCCAGTGTGGCGCGGTTAAGCAGGCTGGCATCTCTGCGGGCGGCACGCAGGTTTACACTGCCATTACTACGCACCAGTTCCGGATAGTTTAGTTTTAAGACGTCTACATACTGCTGTGATGAAGCCTGATCGCCCAGCTTGTCATAAGCATAAGCCATGGTAGCTAGAGCTTCTGGAATTTGAGGAGTCTGCGGGTAGTGTTCAACTACCCACTGCGCCCGCTCCAGAGCAGCAACCCAAGCTTTACGCTTTAGATTATAGCGTGCTACGTTCATTTCATTTTCAGCCAGTTCCTGACCAATAAACTTCATGCGCTGTGCAGCATCTACTGCATACTGACTGCTTGGATAGCGACGAATAAAATCAACAAAGTTCTGGTAAGCTACCTTCAAATAGCTAACATCACGGTGTGATTGCTGCAAAGAAGTATAACGCAGCAAGCCATCATAATTCTGTTCCATGTTAGCTACACCACGTACGTAATAAGCGTAGTCAACATTAGGGTGCTGCGGATTTAAACGGATAAAACGTTCAGCCAGAGCAATCGCCCCTTCATAATCTTTTTGCTGGAATTTAACGTAAAGCAGCTCAAGTTGTGCCTGCTGCGCATATTGTCCGGTCGGGAAGTAGGTGTCCAGTGCCTCTAGCTGTTTTGCAGCATCAGAATATTGACCACGTTCAAGCGCACGTTCGGCTTTATTGAAATAAACCTGTTCGCTTGACTGTGGGCCAGTATCGACAACTTCTTTTTTTGGATTGCTGCTACAGCCCACTAATGCAGATGCTATGCCTAAAGATAAAGCAAGCATCGTAACTTTATAACGTGGTAGCGACATAAAAACTCCTCTGTTAATCGGGCAATGAGCTACAATTGCGCTATTAAACCACTTTTGTCTCGATGATCAAATGACTTCAGCACAATCTTCTAATTCTACTTTCCCTGAAACTGATTTCAATTTACTTGAAGATTCTGAGGATGCAGATAACCATACTTCAGAGCCGACTGCAACACGTTTATCGTTGCAGTTTCAATTGGATGAAAGCTGTCTCGGGCAGCGTATTGACCAAGCAGCAGCACTAGTCTGGAATGAATTTTCCAGAGAGAAACTTAAACAATGGATTAAAGACGGCCATTTGTTAGTAAATGGTAACAATGTCAAACCTAAATACAAGTGTGAGGGCAATGAGCTGCTTACGCTTGAGGCAGAGCTAGAAATTCAGACTGCCAGCCAGCCGGAAAATATTCCGCTTGATATTATTTATGAAGATGATGACATTATTGTCATTAATAAAACCGTAGGAATGGTCGTACATCCAGGTGCAGGAAATGGGTCGGGCACTCTGGTCAATGCGCTGCTTTACCATTATCCGAAATCTAATGAACTGGCCCGTGCCGGACTGGTCCACCGGATTGATAAAGATACTAGCGGTCTGCTAGTGGTTGCAAAAAACCTTGAGGCCCAGTTCTCTTTAAGCAAACAATTGGCAAAAAAGACTGTCTACCGGATTTATGATTTAGTTGTTTATGGAAATATTGTAGCCGGTGGAACCATCGATGAGCCAATCAAACGCCATCCTGTCGATCGCGTTAAAATGGCCATATTACCGGGTGGTAAAGAAGCGGTTACTCACTATAACGTGAAAGAGCGATTTAAAGACTTTACCCGTGTTCAGGCACAGCTTGAAACCGGTCGTACTCACCAGATCCGGGTCCATTTTAGTTATATCGGTTATGGCCTGGTTGGTGACCCGGTCTATATGAGCCGGGTACGTGTACCTGCCGGAGCTTCTGAAGAGCTGGCTGATACTTTGCGCAGTTTTAAACGGCAGGCATTACATGCTGCCAAGCTTGGTCTGGTTCATCCGCGTACAGGCGAGAATATGATGTTTGAGGCGCCGTGGCCTGAAGACTTTAAGCGTTTAATTGAAGTACTTCGTCAAGAGAATGCTGCTTATTAATTCATTAACACGGGAAATTAGACATGCAGTTTGTTTCAGGGCTTCCATCAGGTGTATATGCAGGACAGACACGTATCTGGCATCCAGGTACATTAACTTCAGCAAAACCGGAACTTGCGGGCTTTAATCTGGCTTTGCACGTGCAGGATGATACGCAGCGAGTACAAGCTCACCGGATGATCTTGCTGGAAGAACTGGCAGGCTACGGTGTAGATAAAATCACATGGATGACTCAAACTCATAGCACGATCTGTCATACGGTTAATGAAGCACTTCCATTCGAAGCTCTTATTGGTGATGGTTTAATTACCCAGAAGAGAGCACATGCCTTGATGATGATGACAGCAGACTGCTTGCCTGTAGTGATGGGAAATGCACAAGGCACTGAAGTTGCCAATCTGCATGCGGGTTGGCGGGGACTTGCAGGTGGTATTATTGAAAATACCATTACCGCCATGCAAGACAGGCCTAGTTGGGCCTGGTTAGGCGCGGCGATCAGTCAGTCCTGTTTTGAGATTGGTGCAGAGGTCAAAGCAGCATTCTGTCATAAATATCCGGAAGTTGAATCGGCCTTTATATCAGGACGCTCAGGGAAGTATTATGCCGATCTTTATGCAATTGCCCGTTATATTCTGCAACAGCAAGGTGTAAAGATGGTACTGGGAGGCGACCACTGCTCATATCAGCAAGCTGATCAGTATTTTTCATATCGGCGAAACGCCCAGACCGGACGTATGGCAACATTTGTTTTTATGCAATCATCAGGATAAACCAGTCAGGTCCTTTGTGCTCGCTACTTCAAACTCATTTGTAAATTTTTCCAGTTGAAAAAACCTCCAGTTGTGGAGGTTTTTTTCATTGCAGGGTACTTATTTGTGGAAGATACGTGCCTTGTCGCGCTGCCAGTCACGGTCTTTTTCGGTTGCACGTTTATCATGAAGCTGTTTACCTTTAACCAGCGCGATTTCAAGTTTGACTAAAGGTCCTTTCCAGTAACAGGCCAAGGGCACACAGGTATAACCTTTCTGGTTAACTGCACCCATTAATTTCTCAATTTCACGCTTAGATAAAAGCAGCTTGCGGGTACGGGTTGCTTCAGCAACAATATGGGTAGAAGCAGAAAGTAAAGGCTGAATCTGGGCACCAAACAGATAAGCTTCGCCATTTTTCAAAAGGATATAGCTTTCTGTCAGGCTCATACGTCCAGCACGTAATGATTTAACTTCCCAACCCTGTAACGACATGCCGGCTTCAAACTTTTCTTCAATAAAATAATCGTGGCGTGCGCGTTTATTCTGCGCAATTGTTCCACCATTATTTTTTTTCACAACTTTTACGTTCGCCATAATCATTAAATTCCAAAGTTGTACTTATTGTGCCGTAAAGTGCCAGCAAGAGAAAGTTTTTTCAAAAAGATGGGGATACTTCGCTAAAAAATCAAGTTTTTGTTAAACTAGGGCCCTGCACAATAAATTAGAGTATCAAGCGATGTCTAAAGCTCGCGTTATTTACCCGGGAACCTTTGATCCAATTACTAATGGCCATATTGATCTGGTAACCCGTGCAGCCAAGATGTTTGATGAAGTGGTGGTTGCCATTGCGATAGGACATCATAAAAATCCGGTATTTAGTCTGGAAGAGCGTGTAGCACTGGCGAAAGCTTCCTTAAGTCATTTAAGTAATGTCGAGTTTGTGGGTTTTGATGGGCTGCTGGTCAATTTCTTTCATGAGCAGAAGGCAACTGCAGTACTACGTGGACTGCGTGCGATTTCCGATTTTGAGTATGAATTTCAGCTGGCTAATATGAACCGGCAGTTAGACCCTCAGTTTGAAGCGGTTTTCTTAACACCTTCTGAACAATATTCCTTTATTTCATCGACACTGGTTCGTGAAATTGCCCGTTTAAAAGGTGATGTAAACAAGTTTGTACCCCCGGCAGTTGTTGAAGCCTTTGAACGTAAACATCAGCAAGGTTGGTAGCGTGTCTTTATATATTACTGATGAATGCATTAATTGTGACGTATGCGAGCCCGTATGTCCCAATGAAGCTATCTTTATGGGGGAGATGATTTATGAAATTCATCCTGACCTCTGTACTGAGTGTGTCGGACATCATGAGCAGCCTCAGTGCCAGCTGTTCTGTCCGGTCGACTGTATTCCCCATGATCCAAACCATGTGGAAACAGAAGATGAGCTAATGCAGAAATATAAAATGTTGACTGCTCAAAAAAGTGCGAGCAATTAACAGATAAATTTGATACTATGCGCGACGAAGTGAGCCGGACGGTCGCTGCTGTGGAGGTCTTCGTGACTAAAGCAGGGGAGGAAAGTCCGGGCTTCATAGGGCAGGGTGCCAGGTAACGCCTGGGCGGCGTAAGCCGACGGAAAGTGCAGCAGAGAGTAGACCGCCTCATTCGTGAGGTAAGGGTGAAAGGGTGCGGTAAGAGCGCACCGCGTATCTGGTAACAGTATACGGCATGGCAAACCCCACCAGAAGCAAGACCAAATAGGAATCCTGAGGTACGGCCCGTACTGGATTCGGGTAGGTCGCTTGAGCGTATGAGTGATTGTACGCCTAGAGGAATGACCGTCCTCGACAGAACCCGGCTTACAGGCTCACTTCAAAAATTTTCCTGTAAATAAAGCTTGACCTGCTAAAGATAAATGCAGATAATGCGCGCACAGTTTTTGGCTATGTAGCTCAGTTGGTTAGAGCACCGCACTCATAATGCGGGGGTCACAAGTTCAAGTCTCGTCATAGCCACCATTTTTATAGACCACGTTCTCTAAAACGTGGTCTTTTTTTGTCTGTGTTTTTATCGTTTGAGTAGCGAGTAGAGAACTTTACTAGTCACAGGTTATCGAGCTGGTATCCAGTTTGATTTGTGGAAACTTTTCTGTATATGTATTTAAGATCCGTTGGCGTTGATCTTTGCCAAAGACCTGTTCCTGTAGCTGTGTAATTTTCTTTTCACTTAAATATTGTCTAGCGCAGTGCAGTGCTATCTGATTCTCCTTGGCAATACTGAGTTTTTGACTCTCTGTGATTTCATCAATTCGATAAAGCTTCTGCTGTGCCCGACTGAGCTGTGCCAAGCTGCGCTTTTGCTGCATGCTAAGTAATTGCTGGTGATTAATCCATCTGGCTACATCCATACGTACGCCGTTATAATCTACAAAGATCGGACTAATCGCACTGCAGGCTGTAAATGCGGACAAGACAGTACTGGCGATCATCATTTTAATTTTCATGTTGTGTCCTGATAAAGTTCTCAGATTATTTTCTACGTAAAATCAAATATGTGTATTATTTTTCAGCAAAACGCATCTTTTTGCTTAAAGACTGAGCATTCATTAAAGATAGTTCTTGACGCTGGGCAATGAAGTTTAGATAATGCGCACACAGTTTACGGCTATGTAGCTCAGTTGGTTAGAGCACAGCACTCATAATGCTGGGGTCACAGGTTCGAGTCCCGTCATAGCCACCATTTTAAAAGACCAGATTCTCAGTCTGGTCTCTTTTTTTGTGCCTAAAAATTATTGCCGAATATTCTTGATTAATCATCAGCCCAATCTTATAAAAATTAAGCTTCAATATATTTATTGGTTTACCTGATACTGCCGGATGAGCTCTATTGTGTGCGGTGCTGCATAAAATGGTGATAACAGCTGATGCAATAACGGGTCGAGTATGTCATTTTGATCGAGCGCTTGCAGTACAGATGGAATAAAGCGTAAACCTTCATTCATTAAGTCATCCTGGGTCAATCCTACGGCATTCAGCAGTTCTTTTAACGAATGTTCCTGAAAATATTGATAAAAAATATTCACACCTTCAAGGATCAGTTGCTGTAAATAACTGCTTTCACGTAATTCCCGCCAAGATTCATAAAGTAATACAAAGAACTCTTCTATATCAATTGCAGTGAATTGCGACATACTGTCTTGCAGACTCTTGTATTTGAATTCCTGCCATACATGCATTGCAATATCATACAGATCTTCTGAAGGAAGCAGCAGAAGTTCACTGAGCTGTTCTTTAATTATATTTGCGAGCCTGAATTCGAGCTTGGCTTCAATAGTCTGCTGCTGTTCCTGCATAAACTGTAAAACTCGTTGCTGAATGCCTGATACTTTATATTTGCTATAACGTAACTGGTTTAACCACGGGGTCTTACTTTCAATAATATGAGTCGCCATTTGCAGACAGACTTCATCTACCTGCTGACTCTGTAGTAATAAATCGCGTAAATATAAGCGGACATTTGTCAGCTCGACGAGCTTTGTAAGCCAGAATTGATATTGCTGATCTGAAATAAGATCTTGAAGTTCAGTATCCGACTGTAGGGCGTACTGATGCAGCTTTTGCGACATTATTCCGATCAGTTCCAGTATTTCTGCGCCTAGATTCATTTCAAAGGCGTAACGTTGTACCACAGCATGGAGCTGTGACACATTGATTACCTGTTTAAGCTGCGCTTTTTCCGAATAATGATAAAGCTGCTGGATCAAAATTTTTAAAGCTGGATGATCTTTAGAATAAATATAATGTTGTTTTAAAAACTTCACCTGCTCAAGCAAAAGTGCTTGAGCAAGTTCATTTGGAGTGATTTTATAAGTCTTTTGATTATTAGACACCAGGTTTCCAGCCATTTACTATCGGATAACGCCGATCCCGTCCGAAAGCTCGTGAGCTGATCCGCGGACCAATCGCACCTTGTCGGCGTTTGTACTCGTTACGGTCGACCAGTTTAATTACCTTCTCGACGGTTGCCCGTTCAAATCCTTTGGCAATAATATCTTCCTGACTCATATCTTCTTCGATATAAGCATAAAGAATTGCATCCAGAATATCATAAGGCGGCAAAGAGTCTTGATCTTTCTGATCTGGACTTAATTCTGCTGAAGGTGGACGGGTAATTACACGTTCAGGTATAACTGGTACTTCACTTAAACTGTTTCGATATTTGGCCAGTTCGAAAACGATAGTTTTATAAACATCTTTTAATACCGAAAAACCACCTACCATGTCACCATACAATGTACAGTAACCTACAGCTACTTCAGACTTGTTACCGGTAGATAGAACCAGATTACCAAACTTGTTAGATAGTGCCATGAGCAAAGTGCCACGGGCACGTGCCTGCAGGTTTTCTTCTGTCGTATCTGCCGGACTGTTTCCAAAGAATGGATATAGAGTCTGCAAGAAGCCATTCACAATCGGATTGATTTCAGCAATGCCAAAAGTTACACCCATAGTCTTGGCCTGTGCTGCAGCATCTTCAACAGAAATTTGTGCGGTATAAGTATAAGGCATCATTACTGCCTGGACCTTGTCGGCTCCAATCGCATCAACAGCAATAGCCAAGGTCAGGGCAGAGTCGATTCCACCAGATAACCCGAGAATAACGCCGGGGAAGCCAGAGCGCTGGATATAGTCACGGGTTGCCATTACCAATGCCTGATAGATCTCGGCCATAGTGTCAAGCTCAGGTGCGATTTCCTGAACTATAAAGGCGTCTTTATCTGCACTATATTCGGCGTAGTGCAGGCATTCTTGAAAGCTAGGTGCACGTGTAACCAGTTCGCCTTGCGGGTTTAATACAAAACTTGACCCATCAAAAATAATATCGTCTTGGCCGCATACCTGGTTCACATACACCAGATTAAAATTGAGCTGTTTGACCAGCTGCTGCATGGTCTGAATACGATGCTGTGGCTTGCCTACTTCATATGGCGAAGAGTTAAGTACCAATACGGTCTGCGCCTTAAGCTGGGTTAGCTGCTGTACTGTATTAATTGACCAGATATCTTCACAGATCAATACAGCAAACTTGTGTTCCATATATTCAAATACAAGTTGCTGGTTACCAGAAGCAAAATATCGTTTTTCATCAAATACGCTATAATTCGGCAGGTTTTGTTTATTATAAACCCCCAGTACTTGACCATCTTTAACCACAGCAGCCGAGTTATATCGCTGCCCGGTTTCAGCCTGATTAACAAAGCCAAATACCATGACGATATCTTTAACTTGTCCCAGAATTTCAAAGACCTTTTGTGTACGTTTGCTCAGACTTGGACGCAACAATAAATCTTCAGCTGAGTAACCTACTGTGCACAGTTCTGGAAAAACAATAATATCAGCACGCTGTTTTTTCGCTTCATTTGCCTGCTCAACCATTTTCTGAGCATTAAGTTCAAAGTTACCAGTATGTGGAGAGAACTGAGCCAGGGCGATCTTAAAACTTTTCATTCACACCTAATCCTATTTCTATAGGGTATAAAATACACAACATGTTGATTTAGAAGTTATAATTTTCCAACTTCGTGTACACATATTAAAAACAATTAAATAAATAAAATTTAATAGGTTGATATAACACACTTGTCTGCTATACAACGAAAAAAGAACAAGATTTTGCCGTATTGTAGTCGAAAAAAATACATATTCTAGTATTTAAATATGTACTTATAAAATATCTTATTTCAGGCAAAGGTTTATGGCACTTTTTTTACAGCATGTAGCTAAACGTTTAACGAATATATTTATTATTAAAAGACGCTTGCTTACTCCGGGAGAGCGTGAATTAGCCTATTCTGTATTTCACTCCAGTTTGAAACTTGATCATATTGAAATCATTGCTCATCACGCGATTTTAAAAAACTATGCAATGAGCCCAAATGGTCATATCTATTTTAACATTCAGGACTGGCGCGAAGATTTTTCTATGGCTCCATTGTCCATACAGTCCTGGCTGATCCATGAACTTACTCACGTTTGGCAATACCAGCAGGGAATGAACGTGATCCGTAATGCCGTATTTAACCGTCGTTATCAATACATACTGCAACAAGGAAAGCAGTTTTTTGAATATGGTATAGAGCAGCAGGCACAGATGGTACAGGATTATTTTTTAAGGCGAGTCAAAGGGCAGGAGTGTTCGGCTTATGAAGCCTGTATCCCTTTTTTAAATAAACAGATAGCATAAAAAAAGCCACCCTAAGGTGGCTTCCTGAAGTCTAATTCATGTTGAGATGAATTAACGACCTTCGATGTCGCGTTGAGTTTCGCCAGTATAAAGCTGACGAGGGCGACCGATTTTGTATGGACCAGAATGCATTTCTAACCAGTGGCTGATCCAGCCTACGGTACGTGCAAGTGCAAAGATCACAGTAAACATTTCAGTCGGGATGCCAATCGCTTTAAGGATGATACCTGAGTAGAAATCTACGTTAGGGTATAGGTTACGTTTAATGAAGTATTCATCAGACAGGGCAATACGTTCAAGTTCCATAGCCAAAGCGAGCTGTGGATCATTGATGCCAAGTGCACCCAGTACTTCGTCACAAGTTTCTTTCATGACTTTAGCACGTGGATCGAAGTTTTTATAAACTCGATGACCGAAGCCCATGAGTTTAACTTCTTTAGTTTTCACTTTTTCCATGAAGTCAGCAACGTTTTCTACCGAGCCGATTTCATCAAGCATCTTAAGAACAGCTTCGTTCGCGCCACCATGAGCTGGTCCCCAGAGCGCAGAGATACCAGCAGCGATACATGCATACGGGTTCGCGCCAGTAGAACCTGCCAGACGTACTGTAGACGTTGAAGCATTTTGTTCATGATCTGCGTGCAGCGTGAAGATACGGTCCATTGCTTTTGCAAGGATCGGATCAACTTTATAATCACGGTCAGCTGGAGTCGCAAACATCATGTGAAGGAAGTTTTCAGCATAGCTCAGATCGTTACGTGGGTAAACGAAAGGCTGTCCGATGGTGTACTTGTAGCTCCACGCAGCAAGTGTGGGAATCTTGGAGATCAAGCGGATCGCAGTGATTTCACGGTGATCAACATTTTCAATATCCAGATTGTTGTGATAGAACGCAGACAGCGCACCAACCACACCTACCATAATGGCCATCGGGTGTGCATCACGGCGGAAACCATTATAAAAACGGCTTACCTGATCATGAACCATAGTGTGGTTGCGAACTTTTGCATCGAACTCTGCTTTTTGTTCAGGAGTTGGCAGTTCACCATTTAGAAGCAGGTAGCAAGTTTCAAGATAGTCAGCTTTAGTTGCCAGCTGATCAATCGGGTAGCCGCGGTGCAAAAGAATGCCTTTATTACCATCGATGAACGTGATCTTAGATTCACAAGAAGCTGTCGCCATGAAACCAGGATCAAAAGTAAAGTGACCTGAGGCCAACACATCTTTAACGTCGATTACATCTGGGCCCAATGTGCCGCTGTAAATTGGTAATTCAATTTCTTTGCCATCAAGCTTAAGAACGGCTTTTTTGCCAGTTGCTTCAGACATTCAATAGATCTCCTGTCCTGGTGGATATTTTATCTGATTCGTTACTAATCTTTTAATGCGAACCAGACGGATCAAAAATTGCTACTAAGATTAGTGAGTACTGAAATTTTGTCAATTATACTTATGGATAAAAAATGACGTGGCCACATGGGTTTAGTCATTATAATCAAGTAAGGAAAGTATGAATAAAATCACAGCACCAGCTGGCTATAATAAGTCAAATTACAGGGCAGGTGCAGAAAAAAATAGGATGGTTGCCGTAAATATAAGCAAATTTTTATCCTTAAAATGTATTTTATTTCCTTCTTAAGAGAAACATGATTGTGAAAAAAGATGATGAAACCTTTAACTTATTTAGTTTAGTGAGATTTAAAAGACTTCTATGGGTCATAGAAAAAACAAATAAATACTTTCGAAAAAAACGTTTGATTGTATAAAAAATGACTCATAAATTAATCTAAAATTGTTTATAAAATAGTCATTTCAGATTTTATAATCGATTGAGCTTATCCATTTCTAAACAAAGAAAGGCATTTAAAAAGTTTAAATTATGACTGTTTAAGCCATAAATAATGGAGTCAGTAAACGTGTAGTTTGCTTTTATCAATTGTTCTAAGAGCATTTCAGCCTATAATTACTTTAAAAGCACATAAGGTTTAATAAAAATATTAATTAATATAAGTATTTGCTTTTATTCATCTTTAGTCTAAAACATTTGTTTTATCTTTTTATATTTTCCGATCAGGTTAAATTGTATATTAATTTAAATGAATGAGTGACTTAGCTTGAATTTTTCTGCTCTGTGGTGAGCTATAATTACTTATTTTATTGTTAATGATTCTTATTTAATGAGATTTTTATAGAAAAGCGCCAGTTGATTGTTTGTATTTTGACAGACCACGTTTTATAATTCGATGTCGTTTATAAGTCTTAGGCATTTGCTTGCCTGACAATGCCAGCTTTCCTTCGAATTAATTCCAACAAACTCCAGCTGGAGTTTTTACCTACAGGATGCCCGCTGTGAAAAGCAACAGACCTGTCAATTTGTCCATGGGTCAGGTGTTAGCAGTAAACTTACGCTCACCCGTGGCTATTGCATCAATTTTGCACCGTATTTCCGGTGTGATCGTATTCTTACTCGTTCCAGTTCTTTTATGGCTCTTAGATAAGTCATTATCTTCACCGGAAGGTTTTGCTCAAGTTCAGGAAATCTTTAGCGGTTTCTTCGTACGTTTTATCGTATGGGTATTTGTAGCTGGTTTGATTTATCACTTCTTCACTGGTCTTAAGCACTTGCTTGCTGATATCGGTGTGGGTGAAGGCCTGCAAAGTGGTCGTACTGCAGCTACAATTTCATTGGCTCTGTCTGTGATTGGTATCATCGCAGCCTTTGTATGGATTATGTTCTGATGAAAAGTGCTACAGGATTAACAGGTTCGGGTTCTCGCGACTGGTACATTCAGCGTATTAGTGCTGTGGTACTGGCAGCTTATACTGTTGTGGTTTTAGGATGGATCCTACTAAATGGCGGATTCACTTACGAGCAATGGTCTGGCTTTATGATGACAGTGCCAATGAAAATATTTTCATTGTTGGCGATCTTATCACTTATCGGACACGCATGGATTGGCATGTGGCAGGTGTTTACAGATTATGTAACTACCCGTCAGATGGGACCTTCAGCTAATGGTTTACGCCTTGTGCTTACGTCTGCAGTCATTATTGCTGTGTTTGTGTACGCAATCTGGGGTATCCAGATTTTCTGGGCGAATTGATAGGAAGATATCATGGGCGCGATAACCCCTAAAGAAGATTATTCAAATATTCAAAACCTCACTTTCGATGCAGTCATTGTAGGTGGTGGTGGTTCAGGTATGCGTGCTTCTTACCAGCTTGCTCAAGCAGGTTTGCGAGTTGCAGTACTGACCAAAGTATTCCCGACCCGTTCCCATACAGTTGCAGCGCAGGGTGGTATCGGCGCATCACTGGGTAACATGCAGGACGATAACTGGCATTACCATTTTTATGACACTGTAAAAGGTTCAGACTGGTTGGGTGACCAGGATGCAATCGAGTTCATGTGCCGTGAAGCACCGAAAGTTGTTTATGAACTTGAACACTTAGGTATGCCTTTTGACCGTAACGCAGATGGTACAATTTATCAGCGTCCATTTGGTGGTCACTCTGCAAACTATGGTGAAAAGCCAGTTCCACGTGCCTGTGCAGCAGCTGACCGTACTGGTCACGCACTTTTGCATACGCTATATCAAAGCAACGTGAAAATGGGAACTCAGTTCTTCGTTGAATGGATCGCTCTTGACTTGATCCGTAATGAAGAAGGCGAGGTACTAGGCGTAACAGCAATTGACCAGGAAACAGGTAATATTGCTGTGTTCCAGGCAAAAGCAACACTGTTTGCTACAGGTGGTGCTGGTCGTGTTTACCGTGCATCTACTAATGCCTATATTAATACAGGCGATGGTCTGGGTATGGCTGCTCGTGCTGGTATTCCATTACAGGATATGGAATTCTGGCAATTCCACCCGACAGGTGTTGCGGGCGCAGGTGTATTGCTGACTGAAGGTTGTCGTGGTGAGGGTGCAATCCTTCGTAATAAAGACGGCGAACCGTTCATGGAACGTTATGCACCGACTTTAAAAGACTTGGCACCACGTGACTTTGTATCACGCTCTATGGACCAGGAAATTAAAGAAGGCCGTGGCTGTGGTCCAAAGGGTGATTATATCTTGCTTGATATGACTCACTTGGGTGCGGATACAATCATGAAGCGTTTGCCGTCTGTATTCGAGATTGGTAAAAAATTCGCAAACGTTGATATTACTAAAGAGCCGATTCCGGTGGTGCCCACTATCCATTACCAGATGGGCGGTATCCCAACCAATATGCATGGCCAAGTTGTACTGCCTGAACCCGGTACAGACAACTACACCAAGCCGGTAAAAGGTTTCTATGCTATTGGGGAATGTTCTTGCGTATCTGTACATGGTGCAAACCGTCTAGGTACAAACTCATTGCTTGACCTGGTGGTATTTGGTAAGGCTGCGGGCGAACATATTATTGATTACGTGACTAAACATCACGGTGATGAATATGCTCCGCTGCCAACTAATGTTTTACAGCAGACCGTAGCCCGTATACGCAAGCTGGACGAATCTACTGCTGGTGAAAATGCCCAAGAAGTAGCTGATGCGATTCGTGATATTGTTCAGGATCATGCAGGTGTATTCCGTACTCAAGCCTTGCTTGATGAGGGTGTTAAGCAGATTCTTGCGATTGAACCACGCGTTCGTAATATTCACTTGAAAGACAAATCTAAAGTATTTAACACTGCGCGTATTGAAGCTCTGGAAGTTGAAAACTTGTATGAGGTAGCAAAAGCCACCTTAATTTCAGCAGCTGCGCGTAAAGAATGTCGTGGTGCTCATACTGTGGTTGATTACGAGTTACCAGCAGATCACCCGACCTATTCATATGGTCGTCGTGATGATGAGTGGATGAAACACACTCTGTGGTACTCGGTAGATAACCGTTTGGAATATAAGCCAGTGCGTTTCAACCCGCTGACTGTTGATCCAATTCCACCAGCACCGCGTACATTCTGATCAGGAGTATAAAGATGAGTAGAGGTACTCGTACATTTCACATCTACCGCTATGATCCTGATAAGGATAAAGCGCCGTACATGCAAACTTTCAAGCTTGAGCTGACTGATAAGCACCGTATGTTGCTTGATGCTCTGCTGGCGTTAAAAGTACAGGACGAAAGTCTGACTTTCCGCCGCTCTTGCCGTGAAGGTATTTGTGGTTCGGATGGTGTAAATATCAATGGTAAAAATGGTTTGGCTTGTCTTGAAAACTTGAATGACCTGCCAAATGAAATTACTATTCGTCCATTACCGGGTCTGCCAGTAATCAAAGATCTGGTTGTTGATATGAACCAGTTCTACGAGCAGTATAACAAGATCCAGCCATTCCTGATTAATAATCAGCCTGCACCGCCAAAAGAGCGTTTGCAGACTCCGGAAGAGCGTGATCATCTGAACGGTCTGTATGAGTGTATTTTATGTGCATGTTGTTCTACTGCATGCCCGTCATTCTGGTGGAATCCTGATAAATTCCTGGGACCGTCAGCATTGCTAAATGCTTATCGTTTTATTATTGATTCGCGTGACACAGCGACTCAGGACCGTCTGGCACGTATGGATGATCCGTTCAGTCTTTTCCGCTGTAAAGGTATTATGAACTGCGTATCTGTTTGCCCTAAAGGTTTGAATCCGACTAAGGCAATTGGTCATATCCGTAATATGCTACTTGATCAAGCCGGTTAATTAATCCCTAAAAAAGAGCGTACATCACAGGTGTGCGCTCTTTTTGTTCATTTGTGTAAAAGATAGGGGACTTTATTTGTAATTCACTCTATTTTTTATATAAAGCACCGTATGTTAAAGCATAAAATTTTTAATGTATTTAGCCAATTTATAGGAGGTATGTGTCAAAAAAATCAATCCAATCTGGAGTTCATGTTACGATATAACACACAGTTATATTTGAAAAAAATGATCATTTTATTGTTTATTTATTAAGCAGATTGAGAGTGGTTGATTAAAATTTTACTAAAAGTTGCTTTAGAAAAGCTAATTTGCCGATTTATCTTTTCTAAGACGATTTTGCAAAAAAATTGCTCGGTATTGCCGAGTATATAAATGAATGATGATGCAGGTAAGAGCGTTATGATTCATAACACACACCGGTCAATTCTGGTGTGATTATAGCGCCCGTGGTCTGAGTACCGAGTGGGTATTAATGTCATTTTACCAATTTGGCATTATCAAGCATGGGTATGCTTAACAAGCAACCTGTAATGTTTTTGCAATAGGAAATGGGTCCACAAATGCAAGAAGTTGCTGACGCATTGCGTCTTGACACTGAACTTTCCGCTGATAGTGCAGCGTATATTGAAGAGCTTTACGAGCAGTACCTGACTTCTCCGACCTCAGTAGGTGAGGATTGGCGCCAGTATTTTGATAAATTCCCTAAAGGTGATCAGCCTCACAGCAATGTACGTGAGCAATTCCTGTTATTAGGACGTAATGGTAGCCGTGGACAACCAGTTGCGCAAAGTGCAGTAAGCTCTGAACATGAACGTCGTCAGATTGGGGTGTTGCAATTAATTGCAGCTTACCGTAACCGTGGGCACCAGAAAGCCAAATTGGATCCGTTGGGCTTGGCAAAACGTGAAGATGTTCCTGATCTTGACCTGTCTGCACATGGCTTGACCAAATCTGATCTGGATACTGTATTCAATACAGGTAATCTGGCAATTGGCAAGACTGAAGCTACCCTTGGTGAAATGATTGAAGCAATGGAGGCGACTTATTGCGGCTCAATCGGTGCCGAGTATATGCACATTGTTGATACCAAGGAAAAGCGCTGGATTCAGCAACGTCTTGAAGGTGTACGCGGTAAATATGATTTTACTGCTGACCAGAAAAAATTATTTCTTGAGCGTTTAACTGCAGCTGAAGGCCTAGAAAAATTTCTGGGTAATAAATATGTAGGCGCTAAACGCTTTGGTGTGGAAGGTGGTGAATCTTTCATTCCTATGGTCAATGAACTGATCCAGCGTGCCGGCTCAGTGGGCTGTAAAGAAGTTGTGATTGGCATGCCACACCGTGGCCGTTTAAACCTCCTGGTCAATATTATGGGTAAAAACCCGGCTGACCTGTTTGGTGAGTTTGAAGGCAAAATGCTGAACAAGAAAGGTTCTGGTGACGTTAAATATCACCAAGGCTTTTCTTCAAACGTAATGACTCCAGGCGGTGAAGTACACCTTGCCTTGGCATTTAACCCATCCCATCTTGAAATTGTTGGACCTGTAGTTGAAGGTTCAGTGCGTGCACGTCAAGTACGTCGTAAAGATATTGGTGGTGACGATGTATTGCCATTAATTGTACATGGTGATGCTGCATTTGCAGGTCAGGGCGTGAATATGGAAACTTTCCAGATGTCACAGACCCGTGGTTATACTGTAGGTGGTACGGTTCATATCATTGTGAACAACCAGGTTGGTTTTACAACTTCTGACCCGCGTGATGCGCGTTCAACTGAATACAGTACTGACGTTGCCAAAATGATTCAGGCACCTATCTTCCATGTGAATGGTGATGACCCTGAGGCAGTAATTTTTGCTACTCAATTGGCGCATGATTTCCGCCATACTTTCCGTAAAGATGTAGTAATTGACCTGTTCTGTTATCGTCGTCGTGGCCATAATGAGGCGGACGAGCCAGCAGCAACTCAGCCAATCATGTATCAGGTTATCAGCAAGAAACCGACAACCCGTACTTTGTACGCAGACAAACTTGTTCAGGAAAATATTCTGGACCGTGCTGCTGCTGACAAGATGGTTGAAGACTATCGTGCTGATCTTGAAGCGGGTAATCATGTTGCCAGTGCACTGGTTCTTGAACCAAATACCAAAATGTTTGTGGACTGGGCTCCATATCTCGGCCATGACTATACCGATGACTGGGATACTTCATTTGACTTGACTCGCCTGAAACAGCTGGGCGAAGGCATGCGTAAACTTCCTGAAGGTTTCGTAATGCAGCGTCAGGTTCAAAAAGTAATTGATGACCGCCTGAAAATGCAAACTGGTGAAATGCCATTAAACTGGGGTGCTGCTGAAACTCTGGCTTATGCAACATTGCTAGACGAAGGCTATCTGGTACGTATTACCGGTGAAGATGTAGGTCGTGGTACCTTCTCACATCGTCATGCCAAACTTCATAACCAGACAGATGGTTCCACTTACATTCCGCTTTGCCATGTAAAAGAAAACCAGCCACGTTTTGCATTATATGATTCGTTGTTGTCTGAAGAGGCTGTACTTGCTTTTGAATATGGTTATGCAACTACTATTCCGCACGGCCTAATTATTTGGGAAGCACAGTTTGGTGACTTCGCAAACTGCGCCCAAGTCGTGATTGACCAGTTTATTGCTTCTGGTGAAACTAAATGGGAACGTGTATGTGGCCTGACCATGTTACTTCCACATGGTTACGAAGGACAGGGCCCTGAGCACTCATCTGCTCGTCTTGAGCGCTTCTTGCAGCTATGTGCAGAAGACAACATGCAGGTGATTACTCCAACAACGCCTGCACAGATTTTCCATGCGCTGCGTCGTCAGGCAGTACGCCCGATCCGTAAACCAATGATCGTTATGTCTCCTAAGTCGCTGCTTCGTCATAAACTGGCAACTTCGACTCTGGAAGAGCTGGCAACGACTTCATTCCAGACAGTGATTGATGAGATCGATACACTTAACAAGGCCGACGTTATCCGTCTGGTGCTCTGTGGTGGCAAAGTCTATTATGATCTGCTTGAAAAACGTCGCGAGCAGGAACTGAACAATACTGCAATCGTTCGTATTGAACAGTTGTATCCATACCCAGAAAAACGCCTTGCTGAAGTTCTTGCCTCTTATCCAAACGTGAAAGAACTCGTGTGGTGTCAGGAAGAGCCGAAAAACCAAGGGGCCTGGTTATTTATTGCGCCGCGTTTATATGACGACGTAATGAAAACAGGTAAGCAAGTCCGTATTAGTTACGCAGGACGTGAAGCATCTGCAGCACCTGCATGTGGCTCACCTTATTTGCACGCAAAACAACAAGCTCAGCTTATCAATAATGCTCTAGCAATCGAAGCTGAACAATCAGGAGATTCTAAATAATGGCAACCGAAATTAAAGCCCCGGTATTCCCAGAGTCAGTTGCTGACGGCACGATCGCAACTTGGCACAAGAAAGTCGGTGAAGCTGTTTCACGTGATGAAGTTATCTGTGACATCGAAACTGACAAAGTTGTTCTAGAAGTGGTTGCCCCTGCAGACGGTGCTCTGGTTGCTATTGTTAAAGATGAAGGCGACACAGTTCTTTCTGATGAAGTAATTGCACAGTTTGAAGCAGGTGCCGGAGCTACAGCAGAGCCAGCTCAAACAGCAGTAACTTCTGATGGAAATGTAGAAAATGCATCTGCCAATACAGAAGCTGGTCCAGCTCCTGTAGTTGAGCGCAGCCAGCCTGTACAGGATCAGGCACCTGCTGTACGTAAAGCTTTGACTGAAACAGGTATTAACGCTTCTGATGTTGCTGGTACAGGCCGTGGTGGTCGTATTACTAAAGAAGACGTAGCAAACCATCAGTCTAAACCAGCTGCTGCAGCTAAGCCTCAAGCGCTTAGCGTAGCTGTAGGTGAGCGTATTGAAAAACGTGTTCCGATGACACGTCTGCGTAAACGTGTTGCTGAGCGCCTGCTTGCAGCAACACAAGAAACAGCAATGTTGACTACGTTTAATGAAGTTAACATGAAGCCAATCATGGATATGCGTAACCAGTATAAAGATGCGTTTGAAAAACGTCATGGTGCGCGTCTGGGCTTTATGTCTTTCTTTGTGAAAGCAGCAACTGAAGCGTTAAAACGCTATCCGGCAGTCAATGCTTCAATTGATGGCGACGATATCGTATATCACGGTTTTTATGATATTGGCGTAGCAGTTTCTTCTGATCGCGGTCTTGTAGTACCTGTCCTGCGTGACACTGATCGTATGAACTATGCTGAAGTTGAAAACGGTATTCGTGCATATGCTGGCAAAGCGCGTGAAGGCAAACTTGCAATTGAAGATATGACTGGTGGTACTTTCACAATTACCAACGGTGGTACTTTTGGTTCGCTACTTTCTACTCCGATTTTGAATACGCCACAAACTGCGATTCTGGGTATGCATAAAATCCAAGAGCGTCCTATGGCTGTAAACGGACAGGTGGAAATTCTGCCAATGATGTATTTGGCATTATCTTATGATCACCGTTTAATCGATGGTAAAGAAGCAGTAGGCTTCCTTGTAACAATCAAAGAATTGTTAGAAGAGCCAGCTAAACTTATCCTTGATCTTTAATACTTACCAGCAAAATAAACCAGGATAAAGTCTCCCTTTATCCTGGCACTTGGAGATAAATATGTCTCAACAGTTTGATCTTGTTGTGATCGGTGGTGGCCCAGGCGGTTATGAAGCAGCAATTCGTGCTGCACAGCTGGGCTTCAAAGTTGCTTGTATTGAAAAACGTATTCATAAAGGTAAACCATCTCTGGGTGGGACCTGTCTAAACGTTGGCTGTATCCCATCTAAAGCATTGCTTGACTCTTCTCATCGTTATGAAGATACCGTTCATCATTTGGGTGATCATGGTATCACAACAGCTGAAGTGAAATTTGACCTTGAAAAGATGCTTGCTCGTAAAGACAAAGTGGTAGAGCAACTGACCGGTGGTGTAGCTCAGCTACTTAAAGGTAATGGGATTGAGTGGCTGCAAGGTACAGGTAAACTGCTGGCAGGTAAAAAAGTTGAGTTTGTACCATTTGAAGGTGAGACTCAGGTTCTAGAACCTAAATATGTAATTCTGGCATCTGGTTCTGTACCAGTAAATATTCCTGTTGCTCCTGTAGATCAAGATCTGATTGTAGATTCTACCGGTGCACTTGAATTCCCTGAAGTTCCTCAGCGTTTAGGGGTAATCGGTGCAGGTGTAATTGGTCTTGAGCTAGGTTCAGTATGGCGTCGTCTGGGTTCAGAAGTTGTTGTATTTGAAGCTATGGATGCATTCTTACCAATGGCTGATAAAGCACTGGCTAAAGAATTCCAGAAAATCCTGACTAAGCAGGGTTTGGACATCCGTATTGGTGCGAAAGTTTCTGGTACTGAGATCAATGGTCGCGAAGTAACTGTTAAATACAGCCAAGGCGGTGAAGACAAAGAACAGACTTTTGATAAGCTGATTGTGTGTGTAGGCCGTAAAGCTTATGCAGAAGGTCTGTTAGCTGAAGACTCAGGTATAAAACTGACAGAACGTGGTCTGGTAGAAGTAAATGATCATTGCGCAACTTCTGTTGAAGGTGTTTATGCGATTGGTGATTTGGTTCGTGGTCCAATGCTTGCACATAAGGCAATGGAAGAAGGCGTAATGGCTGTTGAGCGTATCCATGGCCACGCTGCACAAGTAAATTATGACACTATCATCAGTGTAATCTATACCCATCCGGAAGCAGCTTGGGTCGGTTTAACTGAAGAGCAGGCAAAAGAAAAAGGCCACGACGTTAAAACTGGCCAATTCCCGTTTGCTGTGAATGGTCGTGCACTTGCTGCAGGTGAAGGCGCAGGTTTTGTAAAATTTGTTGCTGATGCTAAAACTGACCGTCTACTGGGTATGCACGTAGTAGGTCCGGCTGCCTCTGACATCGTTCATCAGGGTATGATTGCCCTTGAATTTGTATCAAGTGTTGAAGACTTGCAGTTAATGACTTTTGGTCATCCAACTTTCTCTGAAGTTGTGCATGAAGCAGCTCTTGCAGTCGATGGACGTGCAATTCACGCAATTCAGCGTAAACGTAAATAAGATTAAAGAAAGAGCGGTTCAAGAGCCGCTCTTTTTTGCTTCATGGGTTGCAATGATTGGAACAACCCTCTAAATATAAAGACAAGATTAAATAATTGCTAATGTGTACCGTGATGGAAGGGTACATAGAAGTATGGATAAGAAAGTAGAACTAGTAAAAGGTAAGTAAATGAATTTACATGAGTATCAAGCCAAAGCGCTATTAAAAAAATATGGTATGCCTGTTCAGGAAGGTATTTTAGCAACCAATGCTGATGAAGCTGTTGCTGCCTTTGAACAGCTTGGTGGAAAGTTTGCAGTCATTAAGGCCCAGGTGCATGCAGGTGGCCGTGGTAAGGCCGGTGGTGTACAGGTTGTTAAGTCAAAAGAAGAAGCCGCAGATTATACCAGTCGTATTATTGGTACACGCCTAGTCACCTACCAGACAGATGCCAATGGCCAGCCAGTCAATAGCGTACTGGTCTGTGAAGACGTTTATCCTGTGGAGCGTGAATTATACTTGGGTGCTGTGGTTGACCGCTCTACTCGTCGCATTACCTTTATGGCATCCACCGAAGGTGGTGTTGAAATTGAAAAAGTTGCAGAAGAAACACCTGAAAAAATTATTAAAGTTACAGTAGACCCTTTGGTTGGCCTGCAACCATTTCAGGCACGGGAAGTAGCCTTTGCACTGGGTTTGAAAGATGGCCAGATTAATCAGTTTGTTAAGCTGATGACAGGGGCTTACCATGCTTTTGTAGAAAATGATTTTGCCCTGTTTGAAATTAACCCGCTGTCTGTACGTGAAAATGGTGACATTCTTTGTGTAGATGCCAAAGTGGGCATTGATTCCAATGCACTGTATCGCTTACCAGAGGTCTCTGCGCTACGTGATAAGTCTCAGGAAAATGAACGCGAGCTTAAAGCTTCTGAATTTGACCTGAACTATGTAGCCTTAGAAGGCAATATCGGCTGTATGGTAAATGGTGCCGGTCTTGCTATGGCAACCATGGACATCATCAAATTATATGGTGGACAACCAGCCAACTTTCTAGATGTAGGTGGTGGTGCAACGAAAGAGCGGGTGATTGAAGCATTTAAAATTATCCTTGCTGACAGCTCTGTTCAGGCAGTATTAATCAATATTTTTGGTGGTATTGTACGCTGTGACATGATTGCAGAAGCAATTATTGCTGCGGTTCAGGAAGTGAACGTAACTATTCCTGTAGTCGTACGACTTGAAGGTAACAATGCCGAGCTTGGCGCCAAGTTACTGGATGAATCCGGCCTAACACTTATTTCTGCTCAGGGCCTAGCTGATGCCGCAGAAAAAGTTGTTGCAGCAGTCAAAGCATAAGGAGTATCAATCATGAGCGTATTAGTAAATAAAGACACCAAAGTATTGGTACAGGGTTTTACAGGTAAAAACGGAACTTTTCATTCAGAACAGGCCATTGCATACGGTACAAAAGTAGTCGGTGGTGTAACGCCAGGTAAAGGCGGCCAGAGTCATTTAAATCTTCCTGTATTTAATACCATGCGCGAGGCGGTACAGAAAACTCAGGCGGATGCGTCTGTGATTTATGTGCCTGCACCATTTGTACTGGATTCTATTGTAGAAGCAGTAGATGCAGGGATTGGACTTATTGTAGTCATTACCGAGGGTGTACCTACTCTTGATATGCTTAAAGCCAAGCGTTATTTGGAAACTAATGGTAACGGTACGCGTCTGATTGGACCAAACTGTCCAGGCATCATTACACCGGGTGAATGTAAAATTGGAATTATGCCGGGGCATATTCATCAGCCAGGCCGTATTGGAATTATTTCCCGTTCTGGTACGTTAACTTATGAAGCGGTATCACAAACTACCCGTCTGGGATTAGGCCAATCTACCTGTATTGGTATTGGTGGAGATCCGATTCCAGGAATGAACCAGATTGATGCGCTTAAATTGTTTCAGGATGATCCCGAGACTGATGCGATCATTATGATTGGTGAAATTGGTGGGACAGCCGAAGAAGAAGCTGCTGAATATATTCAATCAAATGTGACCAAGCCAGTTGTAGGTTATATTGCCGGTGTAACAGCTCCAAAGGGCAAACGTATGGGCCATGCGGGTGCAATCATTTCTGGTGGTAAAGGAACAGCAGAAGAAAAATTTGCTGCTTTTGAAAAAGCGGGTATGGCATATACACGGAGTCCGGCAGAACTAGGTTCTACTATGTTACAGGTGTTGAAAGATAAAGGCCTGGCTTAAGTAGACAGTAAAAAAGCTCCGAAAGGGGCTTTTTTATTATGAGAATGATGGAGAGAATAAATTCTTCTTCAACGCTATTAGGATTGTAAGTTTAACTTAAGCTTAGTTTACCCTATAGTTGTCCACCTTAAAGCAAACTATTTAAGTAGATTAGATAAGTAATTTGCTTTAATTTAAGTCTATAACTTGTAGATTTTGATATATCATATTTTTTATAGACAAAAAAATACGCAATGATTGGGGTGATCATTGCGCAGAACAACGAATCTGCATACACAGTTTCGGTTAAGGAGAAATGTCATGAATTTAGAAGCTTTCTAAATCATGAAAGTATAATATTTGAATACCTGAGTAACTTCCTTGGTATTCACGTTAACAAGTGTTAAATCACGTTAAACTATAGGTTATATTGTAATTTTTTAAATTATGAAATTTTATGCGGTTGAATTTTAAGAAATTAATATTCCAATAAAAAAGGCCCTTAAAGCAGGGCCTGTATTAATACTATAATTTTAAAAGTGGAACATTCCTAAACCGCTTTTAATTTCATCTAGAGTTTGCTGGGTAATAACCTGACATTTTTGAGTGCCTTGACGTAAAACATCCATAATATAGTCCGGATCTTTTTGCAATTCTGCACGACGTTCACGAATTGGACCGATCAGCTCTTTTAAAATACCTTCTAGACGCTTCTTCACAGTGCCATCACCTAGACCACCACGACGATAATGGGCTTTTAATTCTTCTAATTCTTCTTTATTGGTATCGAAAGCATCAAGATAGGTAAAAACCACATTACCTTCTACCTGACCCGGATCTTCAATACGCAAATGATTAGGATCAGTATACATGGCATTAACTGCCTTTTTAATATCCTTATCTGAAGCATCCAGAACAATGGTATTACCCAGAGATTTAGACATTTTCGCCTTGCCATCAAATCCCGGTAAACGGCTCATGTTAGAAAGTAAGGCTTTACATTCAGGCAAAAGCTCGCGGCCGATCTGACGGTTAAGGCGACGAACAATTTCATTCGTCTGTTCAATCATTGGAATCTGGTCTTCTCCTACCGGCACAACAGTAGCTTTGAATGCCGTAATATCGGCAGCCTGTGCGACCGGATAACATAGAAAACCTGCCGGGATATCGCGCTCAAAACCTCGCATCTGAATTTCAGACTTGATCGTTGGGTTACGTTCCAAACGCGACACCGTCACAAAGTTCAGATAGAGCATGGTCAGCTCATTGAGTGCCGGTAATTGAGACTGCACACAGATGGTGGTTTTTTCCGGATCAATACCCACTGCTAAATAATCTGTAGCGACTTCCAGAATATTCCGACGTACTTTTTCAAAATTATCGGCATTGTCAGTTAAAGCTTGAGCATCGGCGAGTAACAGGTGCTGGTGATGGGAGTCTTGCAAGCCTACACGAGAACGTAGTGAACCTACAAAATGTCCTAAATGGAGCTGTCCGGTCGGGCGGTCACCAGTCAAAATAACTGGACGGGTATCTTGATCACTCATGATGCATTCCAAAGCGGTTGTAAATTAAGCAAAATATATTAATTGATGAAGTCTATTGTAAGGCATAAATACTGGTAGTGCCTCTTTACAATAAACTCCAGCTGGTAAAAAGTGAGAAATTTAATAGATAAACATATAAAGCTTATACACTTTCTCTGATTAAAGCGATTTAAACTAGCTATATAACGATAAGATTGGGAACATAAAATGGCGAGCAGCTTGCTTTTATTATTAGATGATATTGCCACAATTCTGGATGATGTCGCAGTCATGAGTAAAATGGCTGCAAAAAAAACCGCAGGGGTGCTAGGTGATGACTTGGCTTTAAATGCCCAGCAAGTCAGTGGTGTCCGTTCAGATCGGGAATTGCCAGTGGTCTGGAGCGTAGCAAAAGGCTCATTTGTGAATAAAGTTATTCTGGTACCTTTAGCGTTGCTTATCAGTGTAGTTGCTCCATGGTTAATTAGCCCATTGTTAATGATTGGTGGCTTATTCTTGTGCTATGAAGGTATAGAAAAAGTTTTGCATTCACTACAGCGTAAAAAGCCACATAGTCCTGAAGAAGCAATTGCCAAGCTCGAACAGGATGAGATTGATTTGCTTGCCTATGAAAAAGATAAAGTCAAAGGTGCAATTCGAACAGATTTTATTCTTTCTGCTGAAATTGTAGTAATTAGCTTGGGTACAGTTGCAGCAGCCAGTTTTATGACTAAAGTTACAGTACTAAGTATTATCGCTATTGTAATGACTATAGGCGTGTATGGACTGGTAGCCATGATCGTAAAAATTGATGACTTGGGCCTGCATTTGACTGAACAGGTTTCAAATTTTAAACAGCGTATTGGTCAGGCTCTTTTGAGCTTTGCCCCGATTTTGATGAAGACTTTATCAATCGTCGGTACCATTGCTATGTTTCTGGTCGGGGGAGGTATTATTAATCATGCTGTTCCTTTAATACATCATTTTACTGAAGATACTGTTGATCATGTTGAACTGATTCCTACTTTGGGGCATATCGTAGGAGCAATTACACCAACTTTAATAAATTTGGGAATCGGCATAGTAGCGGGTTTTATTGTTCTGCTTTTAGTCAGTGGAGTTAAAAAAATCTGGCCAAAATCTAAACAGAAATCTGCTTAAGCTATCAGCTTTTGCGACATCGTAATAATAGGGAAGGGGTAAACTATGCGTTGGAAAGGTCGCCGTGTCAGTACTAATCTGGAAGATCGCCGAGGTGGAGGGGGAGCAAAAGCAGGGGGTATCAGTATATTAGGTCTGATTGTTGCCTTTGTCGCCTGGAAGTTTTTTGGTGTAGATCCGCAGCAGGCTTATCAGGCAACAAAACAGGTAACCGCCGGACAGCAGGTAGAAAGCGTCGGCCTGGAAAATCCAACGCCCCAGCAGCAAGAAGCCGCAGATTTTGTCGGGACTGTTCTTGCTGATACCGAAGACACCTGGCAGGCAATTTTTCAGGAGCAGGGGCAAAATTATACCCCTCCTAAACTGGTCTTGTTCAGTGGCATGGTTAATTCACGTTGTGGTACTGCACAGGCGGCAATGGGGCCATTTTATTGTCCAGCTGACCAAAAAGTTTACATAGATACCAGTTTCTTTAAAGATATGCGCCAGCAGATGGGAATTTCTGGTGAGCAGAACCAGACAGAACTCTCTCGACAAGACCAAGCCGGAGACTTTGCTCAGGCTTATGTAATTGCACACGAAGTAGGTCACCATGTACAGAACCTGTTAGGTATCTCTTCTCAAGTGCAACAGGCTCGCAGCCGTGCCAGTCAAGTACAGGGAAATCAGCTTTCAGTCCGGCAAGAGCTTCAAGCAGACTGTTTGGCCGGAGTGTGGGCACATCATAACCAGCAGCGTACCCAGTTTCTAGAGCAGGGTGATGTTCAGGAAGCAATGGATGCTGCCCATAAAATTGGTGATGACTATTTGCAAAAAAGTGCAACTGGACAAGTTGTACCTGATAGCTTTACGCATGGAACCAGTGCACAACGTATGCAGTGGTTCCAGACCGGCTTGAAGAGTGGTGATCTTAACCGGTGCGATACTTTTAACCAGCCAGTTTAAGGCAGTTAAAAGAATTATTGAGTACAGAAAAGATTATTACTGTACTCAATAATCTATTTTGTTAAAAAACTGCGAAAATTTTTCAAGATACGAATACTTGAAATTAATGCAATGATCGTAAACAGAAAAACTCCTAACAAGTAATATTTAAGGGCAGACATATCCTGTTGATAGAAATTAATCACTTGTTGTTGTGTTAAGGTTAAGTTGCCTGGCATGTTAGTCTGAGTATCTACATAGTTTATAGACTGAATATATTGATAAGGGCCAATAATTTGTAGAACTGCTTTTCGAACTTCTCTATATGGACTTTTATCATAGCCAGAAAGACAGAGCGTAGTCTGATAATGCTCACAACTGATTTTACTGATATATCCTTTGCCTTTTAAAACAATAAAAATTGCTCGATCTGGCTTTTGGCTGTTAGACAGGAGCAGATAAGACTGTTGATTGCTTGAAACCAGCTCAATCTGTTGGCGGTGCTCTAGCCATGTATTCGCCTGTGCCAGTGTGTTGAATTTGCTGTAACAGGTCAGTAATAGTGCCAGAGTTACAGTAAAAATGATTAAAGCCGGGATAAGACGAAAAATGAATTTTAAAGATTGATGCATGAAAAGAAATATACAGCCAGTATTTATGAGAAATATTATTATAGTTTGAAATGATCTGGAAACGGCAAAAGCCGAATTGTTTATGCGAGAACCAGGTCTATTTAAAATGAAATAAAATTATCCATGACCTACCCCTAGAAATGGGAGTAAAATTCCCAGTTAAGAGTTTTATAACTGATATTCATCTAGAAGTGACTGATTGGATGCGTTTTAAGAAAGCCAGCAGTTATATTCAAGGATTCGCATGGGCAATTTTTTTCTTCTTCAAGCTTTAACGGTTATTTTTGCACTTTCAATCGCAACTACAATTTTTAATAAACGTATTTTAGACTTTCCTCAGGCGATTGGTGTTCCAATTGTCTCTGCAGTTTTTGTATTTATTTTGCAGTGGGGTGCGAGCTTACTTAATGGTAACCAGTTTATAGTCATTAATATTCATAATATTGAAGAAGCTGTACGCGGGATTGATTTCTATGACTTTCTTATTAATGGCGTAATCTGTTTTATCCTGACCTCGTCTGCGCTTAAATTTAAAATTTCTGACTTAAAAAGTCACTGGAAACCCATTGGAATTCTAGCCACGATTGCACTGGTAATCTGTGCTGTATTTTTCGGTGGTATCCTTTATGGTTTTCAGGCATTAATTGGAAATCCAGTCCCTATTTTAGTCTTGCTGTTATTGGGATCTGCTTTAGGTGCAACAGATCCAATCGGAGTTAAAGGGGTGTTAAGTTCGGTTAGAGCACCTCATCATTTGATTGTGAAACTCGAAGGTGAGTCACTGTTTAATGATGCAATGTGTATTGCCGTCTTCATGACTTTACTGAATGTATTACAAGGCGAACATTTTACCTTGTTGGGCACATTAGAAAATTTTCTCTATGAAATTGTGGTGGCTGTAATTATCGGTTGGGGGTTCGGTTTAGGAATTTTACGCTTATTGCGCGGCAAGCATGAAATGGAGTCCCTGATCCTGACAACTGCGCTGCTGGCCTGCGGTTCCTACCTGGTTGCCCTGTTTGCTCATGCTTCTGCACCAATTGCTTGTGTTATTGGTGGTCTCATTGTTGGGAATAAATGGAAAGAAATCCTGCATGATCGTGAAATTCGTGAAGTAAATCATTTTTGGCATACTGTAGAAGGCATTATTAATTCATTTCTGTTTACATTAATCGGATTAGAGCTGTTCATTCTGGACTTGAGTAGTAGCATGATCCTTGGAGGGATATTTGCATTTTTTGCCCTGCATATTTCACGGTTTGCCGCAAATTTCTTATCTTTCGCCTTTTTCCCATCTTTCCGCAAAAAGAGTTATAACGGTAGCTTAACCATTTTATCGTGGGGAGGAGTGCGGGGTGGTATTTCACTGGCTCTCATATTAGCTGTGGCTAATATTCCACAACTACGTGAATATAGCAGTATTTTGATTGGCTATACTTTCATTAGTGTATTGCTTTCAGGTGTGGTTTGCGGTTTAGGACTACCAGCCGTTATGAATGCTTTTTATTACAATCCAAATGAAGAGACTCAAGGCTTTAAAGGATGGTATCAACGTTTATGCCACAAAATGAATCGTAAAGGTTTTAAATATATTGTAGGAGAAGATGCGAATGGTAATGAAAACATTACTGTGTATCAGCCCGAGGAAATAATGGACCAGAAAACTGATGATGGTATTACAGCTGTTCATCATCCGATAAAAGCACAAGAAGTCAAACGTCTGGAAAGTCCTGACAATTTTTAAAGGCAATTTGATATACAGATTATTCTGGGAATAAATAAACAGAAATGAAAGTAATAGGTCGGCTATCCTTAATAAATTTTTCCTAAGTGTTACTATGTATTTCACTGTTGATTTTATGTGAAAGATGAAAATATTTCTTATTCACCTACCTTTTTTTTATCTTTTTAAAACAATAACTTAATAAAATAAAAAATATATGTATTTGATTTATATATTTTAACTTTAAAGCTGACTTGTTTACTCAACTTAATAAAAAACTTACTTGTTTCATGCTATCTATTTATAAAGCTTATTAAATTTTCTAGGAAGAAAATAGTTACAAAGCAAAATCTAATAAAGCTAATTTTTAATAAAAAGTTCAGGAAATTAGCTCCTCTAATAATATGTAAGGAAAAATATAATGGCGGATATTTTTATAATTTCAAAAGAAACAGCTCAGCAAGTAGAGCATATAGGCAATAGTTTCAAATTAGGGGAGCCCGCAGTTGTCGTTATTGACGTTGCTCCAGAAGAAGTAGCATCAGTTGATCGTATCGGAAATAATCTCACTATCACCCTGAAAAATGGTGAGCGAATTTATATAGAAAATTATTTTGCCGCTGATAATAGTCTGGTCTTTAAAAATGATCAGAATCAGCTTTTACTGGCTCAAGTTACTGATGCCAGTGGTGCAATATTAGATCCAATTTCTTATTTAAACTTAGAAGAAGTCACACCACTTTTATATGGTACAGAGAGTGAAGCCTTTGTTCCCTGGTTAGTTGGCGCAGTAGGAATAGGGGGGTTAGCTGCAGCAGCCAGTTCTGGTGGAAGTTCTTCTTCAGATGATCAGAATAATGATACTACACCACCACAAAAACCAGTCATCACTCAAAATAATGGTAACGGTATGAGTGGTACAGGCGAGGCTGGTAGTACGGTGATTGTTAAAGATAGCCAAGGCAATCAGACTGAAACTAAGGTAGGAGAAGACGGCAAGTGGAGCATTGAGCCGAATCCGTTAAATGAAGGAGAACAGGGGACAATTGAAGCAGTAGATCCTGCTGGTAACAGTTCAGGGCAATCTCCGGTTACAGGAGGCGACCAAACTGTCCCACAAGC
>NZ_DBUF01000021.1:0-212 GCF_002307755.1 Acinetobacter sp. UBA1297 | reverse complement strand
GTCAATGCCACTGACCCGATCAGCGGCACGGCAGAGGCGGGTGCACGGATCGTGGTGACCTATCCGAACGGCACCACGGCCAGCACCGTGGCAGATGCTGCGGGGAACTGGAGCGTGGCCAACCCGGGCAACCTGAGCGATGGCCAGCAGATCAGCGTGGTGGCCAGCGATGCGGCCGGCAACAGCTCGGCCCCGGCCAGCGCGACGGTTGA
>NZ_DBUF01000022.1:1812-3489 GCF_002307755.1 Acinetobacter sp. UBA1297 | reverse complement strand
CGCTCACCTGTAGCTGTTTCAATGGCCCATGCTTTACAGGTAATATTGCGTAGCTTGACAGTATGGACTTTTTCTTCTGGCAGACTCTTGCGGGCGCGCTCATTCCACTTCCATTCCTTGGTGGTGTAGGTCACTTCCACTTCACCACGGTCTTCCATTTCAAAGCGCAGCGGTGAGTACTTGCCAGAGGTATTAATTGCCCCGATCACGAATTGTGATGACCAGGCTGGACGACCCTCGACAATATAAAGGTTCTGCATAATCATCAGCGGATCGGCACCCATGCGGTTTGCCATATTCAGNNGCAATGACACAGTTGGCCAGACCATTCGGGTTAGATTCACTACGGTACAGCCAGTTTCCATTCTGGTCTTTACCGTCTTTGATCTTTAGTGTATCGCGGTAAACTTCTGGTACCATGGTTGAGGCGGCGAGCATTTTGGCAATACGTTGTGCCAGTTCAAAACCTTCCAGTGAAGTCAGACTGACTTCAACGGGTCTAGGTGCTGCTACAGCAGTCTGACGTGAGGTACGGATCTGTTCAGCAGTCATTACTTGAGAAGTCATTGTTTTAATCCTTATAAAAATTATTTTCGAAATTTGCAGGTGTGATAAATAGGGCAGTATTTGTCGTGACACATCATTGATTTTGAGTTGCCGTAAAATACGCCGTGCTTAATGAGTTTTGCTGCATGGTGCAGTAGTCCAGGTTCTTCTTCAGTACCTAGAAGTACCTCTGCAGGTGAGTCGATTTCACCGATACCGACGTGCTGACCTTTATCTGTTTTTCCGGTAGCCAGGCCGTAGATACGGGCAGGGGCCAGTACCGGTTCTTGCAGTGCATGACTGGCCAATACGGTATAAATCCCCATTTGTGGTGTATGGCCTACGGTTTTGACTGTACCGTCTGAAGCCACAGCATTCTTGCCAGATTTAAGGTCACCAATACCCAGTTCACCCTCATTATTTTCATAGATGCGGTCAATGGTGCCTGTAAGCTCAATGCCCAGATCAGCAAGGATGAGAGATTCACAGCGCACTTCCACACCTATAAATTTTTGGGTTGGCGCAATATGAGTGATGTACTTTTGCATTAATGAATGACCAATTGCCTCAGCAGCATTTTGGTCCAGGTCGGACCAGTCTACTTCTTCACCTGGCTGCCAGATCTGGTGATGCAGGATCTCGCGGCATTCTTCCAGGGTGACGTCTTCTCCGATCAGGTTCAGATAGTCCCACTGGGTTACTGCTTCATGAACTGCTGTACCTAAGCGCGTGCGTGCACCGGCTGGAATACGTTTGTTTAAAAGATTCCTGGCTTCCCAGCGTGCCGGACAGTCAAACAGGTCGGACAGGGAGCTGGCCCGGATTGGAATAATTTTTTCTGGATTTACGGCTGCATTCATAATCTTTCACCCTTAATCACGATGTGAACAGGGCCTTCACGAAAGCTTCCAATACACGTCATTGTTCCATCCAATTGCTGACGCTCCTCTAAGGAAAGATTGCGCCATTTAGCAATTATCCAATTGCCTTTAACCAGACCAATTGGCATATCCCGAGCCATAGATCCATGACTATAACCATTCTCATTACACCATGCGCATGCTGCGTAGTAGGCTTGAAAGTCACCTTCTTGCGTGAATGTGATAACGGTATCTGAATTAATATTTTGCT
>NZ_DBUF01000022.1:0-1792 GCF_002307755.1 Acinetobacter sp. UBA1297 | reverse complement strand
GCACAACTGCGAAGCATTGCGACTAAGCCAATGACTAGGCTTAACAATAAGAGGAATGTGCAAAGGTCAGCGAAGATTGAGCGCGGTTTACCGTACATCTCTTCCTGAGTTGGTTCTTGAAAGAGGATCTGAGTCGTTTGACTCTGAATTGGTTTTTGCTTCATAATGGCCTCGTAGTGTTGAAAAGCCCGTTTGATTTCCAGTCCAGCGGGCTTTTTTTATTGGGTACGAAGTAAATATCGCATTAACGATATATTTATGTCAATAGTGATAGAGATAAAATATCGCAAAAAAGATAAATATCTTAAATCTGTATATTTCTATGCTTTAATAGACAAAAGAAAACCCACCTTATCGGTGGGTTGGATGGATTGAATATTATTTTTTAGAACTCTAAATGGCCTTGCTTAACAATCTTGTGTTCTAGCACCTCAATGACCTGAAACTCTGTTTTTAGTTTTCCATGAGCGAAAGTTTGTATAGTTTTTAATTTAACCTTTAGAAGATCACCTTTACCAAACCTCAACTCACCAGAGTCAATTTTTCTTAGAAATTCCTCATCAAGAATAGCTGCATTGATTGGCGAGCCGCCATTATCAAACTTCCACTTATTATTATCTTTGAAAACCGCAGCCTCAATTTGCACAAATGTCTCAGTGATATTCTCACTTAGATCATTTTCAATTTCCTGGTATTCAAAGTAAGTTAATTCGGAGTCATCAATTGCTAGATCAGCATCCTTTTTATCACCAGTTCTGGACACAAAGAATGAATCAATCCCATCTTTCTCTAGTGGCTCGAGCATCTTGTTAAGATCGCCAACAATAGTTCGATTTTTATAAAGCTTTACTACTTTACCATCGGTTTCATAGTATTCAGTTTCATTAAGATACACCTTGAGGCGACCGTCTTCATCAATGATTTTGGTCGGCTTTTTACCCTTCAGGAACTTAATTAACCCAATAAGACCGGCACCACCAACAAATCCAACAATCTCAAGAATAGTCCAAGCATTAGATATCGCAGATGCATTATCACCAGCAAACATATCTCGAATTTGGCTGAGAAAATGCACAACCGTATGCAGCTCCATGCCAAAGCTGCCAGCTCTAAATGAAGCATTCACTTTTAAATTAAGATCGGCTTTATCCCCATTTAGGGCTTTATTTGCATTGGACAAGAGGTCGTTTACAGCAATCATAGCTGGCGCAAGGTCGCGAACATCCATTAAATGATGCTCTAACGCCCACCCATCATAGATTACATAAAATCTCTCTGCCATTTCCCCAACCACATCATCTTCAAGTTTACTCATATAGTATCAATCTGCGCTCATAGTTTCATTATATGTTTTACACATACTCGACACTGGTTGTCGTGTGCTGTGTCTTATGTATTCAAGCGCCACATATAGTGGCTTTAAATTTCTTCCTGTCCTGATATTTCTATTCTTGAAATAAGATCAATAGGCAATGAAAAGCTCTCACCTATAATAGTCTTAAAATTTATCCAGATAGCACCATCTTCATTTTCAAAATGAATACTAACCAGCTTTACGAGATTAAATGGCTTGGCATTATTAGGTAAAACAATATTATAGAGATAATTTTCACGTACATAGGAGATAAGCATTTGGTGAACAGCCATCTGCTCACCACTGCTTAATTCTCTGTACTTGCATAATTCTGGTAAGTTATATTTTTTATTCATTTATTATTATCCTGTGTTAAATAGGCCGCATATAGCGGCTTATTTTATTGTTAAGTTTACTAGGGTGTGTTGACACTTTTAG
>NZ_DBUF01000006.1:417211-421780 GCF_002307755.1 Acinetobacter sp. UBA1297 | reverse complement strand
TTCTTAACTGAAAACCAAGAATCTATTTCAGCATTTAAAGCGGTGCAACAAGCTAATTTTGATGCAGAGCGCCGTCGCTGGCATGAAGCAGGACTGGCGGAATATGTCTCTGAAAGCCTAGATGCTGTGGATGATGGTGAAGGTGTTGAAGTGCCTGAAGGTGGTTGTGCGGTGGAATCGCATATGCCCGGTTCAATCTGGAAAATTGAATGTCAGTCGGGNNGTGATTGAAGCGATGAAGATCGAGATTCCAATTATTGCGCCTGAGCGTATGCGTGTCGATGCGATTACGATTGAAAAAGGGCAAACGGTGAAAACGGGGCAGGTGTTGTTTACGTTGGCGCCTGTGGCTTGATGAGATAGGAATAAAAAGACCGCTTAAGCGGTCTTTTTATTTGGTAAAGGGTTTTCAGAAATAATGTGTTCGAAAATTTTTTCACATAGTTCTTTGGCAGATTCGGTTAATTCCCATTCAACATGATCCATGACCGTTAGAACTAAGCGACAAAATTTAAGTTTTTCTTTAATAGTGCCTGATTGGTCAGAAAAACATTTTTTAGGCTTGTCATCAGTGGTTCTAGGATTACCAACTCTAATTTGGTCATCAAAAATTTTACCAATACCATTTTTTGCATGAAAATAATCATGTTCTTCTATTAGAGTGACAATATCAAAACCTTCTTTGGTATCTGCTTGCATACCATCCATGGATAGATGATTGGAAAGAGCATTTCTTTTTGTCTCATCATCCTGAAAAGCATTATTTAAGCCTAAAAATTTAATACGGCAAGCATGATAAATAATGTTTGATGGCAGGGTATTTTCAGTTTCTTTACACTCTAAAAGGAAAAACTTTTCTCCTAGTTTTTCTTCTAAACTTGTAGCTCTCATGCCTTTATTTTTAGTTTTAATATCACCATCAGCTATAAGAAACACACTACTAGAAGTTAAGAGAGCATTCATACCGCAATCATCTAAATGATCAGTAAATTCTTCACTAAAATCCCAATGCGTTAAGTTACTACCAGCATATTCCACAAATGTGTAATGGTAATTCGGCATTAATCTTTGAATATCTAATAACCTAAATTTATATAAATCTAAATTATTAGGTTTTCCTTCAACCACTAAAGCTTCTTCTTGTTTTAATACATCTAAATATTTCTGCATATATTTAGTGATATACAGTCGATCTGTAATGCCTTCCACCCAAATCGTACAGTTAGCCAAATAAATAGAAGAAGGACGTACGCCTAATGAAGCAAGTAAGTCACGATCACGGTCGCAACGATAAATTTTAAATTCGAATTCGTTTGGATTATCTTGTTTCGATTGCTTTACGAACTTTTGAATCATCACTTGGTCAGATTCATCCGCCATATCGAGTAAGTGATTTGAGTGTGTTGTAAAGAAGTAATAATGAAGGGTCTCATTCAGATAGAAGTTCATTAATTGGCGAACCATACCTGCATGCATGTGAAGCTCAGGTTCTTCTATAAAGAAAGCATGTGTTTTATCTTTGTTGATGAATGCTTCATAAGTTAAAATAATAGCTTGTTGTAGACCATCACCTAATTGTGAAATAGGGAATTGTTTGTCGCTTCCAATTTTAATATTTACAACATCTTGGTCATGTTTTGGTATTAGTGAGACTGGTTCATTATCAAAGAAATACTGACTTAATTTTTCTTCGTATATTTTTATCAATTCTCGTTGTTCAGGTTCACCTAGAAGATGAATTTTAAGTTCATGGTATAAGCATTCACCCGTAATAATGTTTTTGGAATTGAATTTTTCTTTGTCAGGGAAATAATCTTTTTGAGCACGTTCTATATAAGGTTGTTTATTTTCGTATTCTGTCACAGGACGCATGCCACGAAGAATTGGGACATATAATTTTGCATAAGATTGCAAATATTTATCTATAACATCGGAAATTTTAACGGTAGCATCATTTTTACTGAATCGAAATTTAGAAATTTCTTGTTTTAAATTATGTATTGACTCAGGATGAAATTGTTTTGACTGACTATTTAATTGTTTTAATTTATCTAATAATTCAGTTTTCTTAGAACCTCCGAAAAAAGTGCTATCGCCTATTAGACTACCATCAGTAGAAATAACTATAGGATAAATTTCAGAAAAGACATTCTTATTATCTAAAAAATTATAGTCATTTATCTTATATTTTGATAGAAAAAGCTCTCGAAGAAACCTACTTTTTCCCGCATTATTTTTACCAATAAAAAAATTAAGACGTTTTATTTCTATAATTTGGTCATAGTCCTTTTCATTATCAGAAATGTAATTCTTTAAATTTTCAGCCCAATAATATAATTTTTCTGTCATAAAAATGCCCCCAAATATGGATGCTAATTTAGCAGTAATTCATCACTTTTCAAATGAGTTATAAAATAGTGATTGATCAAATCTGATTGGTCTTTATTTTAGAAGAATAACACTTAGATAGATAACGGTCTGAATCACTCAGCCACACTTTGATGCACACTCGAACCCCAATGGTGCAAAATGGGCTATTTTTTAGCCGAACTTAATAAAATTAAATCATCCTTATTCTGGCTTATATATGTATGTAATCGATTTTAAAAGCATTCTGTTTAAATCTATTCTACTTTTATATTTTTGCACGCATTCTGCATTTATTTATAGCATAAATAGAGGAGAGCAATACACTTGATCACTCAATCACAAACATCGGTTAACCATGCATGTATAAAAACAATAGCAAGGACATGAGCAAGAAAAATGGAATAAACCGGTGAAATACAAAACTTACTTTTGCTTTAGAACAAGCCCCATCTCACTGTTATGGGGCTTTTTTTCGCTCTTTTATAAAAGTTTATTCACCTCATCCAAATAATTAAAACCTGGCACGCTTTCTGCATTTTCCTAAGTAATACGAAATTATGGTTTTGTAATATCCACAGGAGATGCACATGAACAATTCGCTATCAAATAAAAAAATGCATCCACGGCTTCACTTTCTGGTTGAGCTGCTCAGCGTACGCGCAGGTTTTTACATTAAACAGTCTTCCCGATATCAACCCAAGGATCAACATCGTGCCTAAACAAAAATTGGCACGGATCAGTATCACCTTGCCAGAAACCACGCTACATGCGATGGATCAAAAAATTGTCGAGCAGCACTATGAAAGCCGCTCGCAGGCCATTGTCGACATGATTAACCGCCACCTGATTGATGATCTGGTGATTCGCGATGAAGTCATGGTTGGCACACTTACCTTGCTCTATGACGTCAGCCTGAAACCGCTGCGCAGTCAGCTGGTCGATCTGCAACAGCAATATCTGGCACAAGTGATCAATTCACTTCATATCCAGCTGGATGATGAAAAAATCCTGCAAGTCATGCTAATGCAGGGTGCGAGCAGTGACCTGAAAGAAATTAGCGAACAATTTATTGCATTGAAAGGCGTGATTAAAGGGCATCTCGAACTGATGGATGCCGTCATGCCACCTATTCCACAAAATACTGAACACACTTAAGGAGAACAGCTGTGCACAACTTATGGACTGTACAGGACTGGAAAAATGCTTACCAGAACAAGAATATCCAGCTCAATGACCTGATTGAGTATGTTGTCGGGTTGAATAATGATGATCATGCCTGGATTTCAATTGCGACGGCAGCACAATTACAGGCACAAATTGATGCATTTACTGGTGCAGATATTGAAAGCTTGCCACTTTATGGGGTGCCATTTGCAGTCAAGGACAATATTGATGTTGCGGGGTTCTATACCACGGCAGCATGTAAAGAGGCAGCTTATCTGGCGACTGCCGATGCAACAGCAGTAGCCAAATTAAAAGCTGCTGGCGCGATTGTCGTTGGTAAAACCAATCTGGACCAGTTTGCGACAGGTCTGGTCGGTGTTCGCTCGCCATATGGCGCGGTGAAGAACAGCTTTAATCAAGAATATATCAGTGGCGGTTCGAGTTCGGGTTCCAGTGTAGTCGTTGCAAACGGAGTAGTGCCATTTTCACTGGGTACAGATACTGCAGGTTCAGGACGTGTACCGGCAGGGCACAATAACATTGTCGGACTCAAACCGACCAAAGGCTGGTTCTCGACTACCGGCCTGATTCCGGCTTGTCGCACCATCGATGTGATTTCGATTTTTGCATTAACGGTAGATGATGCCTGGCAGGTGGCGCAAGTCATGCAGGGCTATGATGCCAGTGATGATTATTCCAGAATGCATCCTCAGGATGTACCGAGCCAATTTTCAAAAGGGAAAATTGCCATTCCGGATACACTGGAATTTTATGGCGATGCTGAAACTGAAAAAGCATTCCAGCTGGCGATCGTACGTGCACAAAGTTTGGGTTATACGGTTGAGCCGATTGATTTTACTCCATTTCAGCAACTGGCGACTGCACTTTACAATCGCTCTTGGGTAGCTGAACGTACCAGTGCCGTGAAAAAAATGGTGCAACGCGAGCAGACCCATCCGGTCATTGGCCAGATTATTGCGCAGGCAGACCGGTTCAGTGCGGTCGATGCCATGCAGGATGAATATGAACGCGCCC
>NZ_DBUF01000006.1:416785-417150 GCF_002307755.1 Acinetobacter sp. UBA1297 | reverse complement strand
GATGGTTTGCCAACGGGCGTGACCTTTATTGCGCCAGCCTGGATGGATGAGGCACTGGCCAAATTCGGGCAAAAATGGCAGCAGGCAAGCCAGTTAAAACTGGGAACTTCTGAACGCAACTATGAAAAAACAACTGAAATCTCATCGGGTCACAGCGTCAAACTGGCTGTCGTCGGTGCACATCTGACCGGAATGCCGCTGAATTTTCAGCTGACCACACGTGGTGGCACCCTGATCAAACAGACCCGGACTGCTTCGCATTACAAACTCTATGCCTTAAAAAATACCACACCGCCAAAACCTGGCCTGCAATACAACGCGACAGGTTCCTCGATTGAAGTAGAGGTCTGGGACATTCCGCGTGC
>NZ_DBUF01000006.1:377904-416774 GCF_002307755.1 Acinetobacter sp. UBA1297 | reverse complement strand
TTTATCTGTGAAGGCTATGCACTTGAAGATGCAACTGATATCAGTCAATTCGGGGGCTGGCGCGAATTTATGAAATCTAAACAGCTTTCAAATACCAAATTTAAATGTGAATGCATAGGGGAAGTCGCACAATGATGAAAAAACTCAGTCTGGCAGTCTCGATTTGTGGTGCTGTTTTATTTAGCGGCTGTGACAATACTGCAAAAATTCCTGCATCAAATACCAAAGCAAGTGAGAGTACGCAAAACCAGCCGATTCGGATTGGTTATAGCGACTGGCCGGGCTTTGTAGCCTGGCAGGTAGCGATTGAAAAAGGCTGGCTTAAAGAAGCAGGTATCAATGCCGATTTTAAGTGGTTTGATTATTCTTCTTCACTCTCTGCATTTGCAGCCAATCAGCTGGATGCCGTAATGGTCACTAATGGTGATAATCTGGTCACTGGCTCTGGCGGTACCAAGGGTGTGATGATCATGGCAACTGACTATTCAGCTGGAAATGACGTAATCATTGCCAAGAACGGGATTAACTCGATACAGGACTTGCGAGGAAAAACAGTTGCGACTGAAAAAGGTCTGGTGGATCACTTGCTGCTGTCCACTGCACTGGATGATGTCAAAGTTGGCCTGAATGAGGTTAAACTGGTCAATACTATGACCAATGAATTGCCACAGGTGTTTGCTACCCCTGATATTGATGCGATTGCTGTATGGCAGCCGGTGGCAAACCAGGCTCTATCTGCGGTGGCTGGCTCAAAAATCATTTTTACCTCCAAAGATAAACCTGGCCTGATTTACGATACCCTGACTGTAAACCCGGCCCATCTGGAAGCCAATAAAGAGCAATGGAAAAAGATAATTCAGGTCTGGGATAAAACCGTTAAATACATCAATGATCCGGCGACTCGTGAAGAAGCGGCACAGATCATGTCCAAACGTGTCGGTGTCGACCCAAAAACCTATATGCAGTTTATTGATGGCACGCATTTACTGGATCTGGCAGCCAACAAGAAAGTATTTACCAAAGGTAATGGTTTTGATTCAATTTATGGCTCAAGCTATCATGTGAACAAGTTCAATGTAGCTAACGGCATTTATACAACGGAAATGAATGTGGATGGTGTGATTGTTCCAACTTTGGTGCAAGAACTCAAATAGAGCTTGCCGCCTCATTCCGGAATGTAAACTAAAGCTATAAAAAATCCCCAGATTGGGGATTTTTATAGTCAGATGAATATTAAAAAATTAAAGCTGCGTACTTTTGGAAAAGACATTGATAAAAATAATGCCAATGATCATAAACGCCAGACCGATCAGTGCAGGGAGATCTAGCTGCTGTTTAAATACCAGCAAGCCAACTGTTGAAATTAGGATAATGCCAGCACCGGACCAGATGGCATAGGCAATGCCCATCGGAATGGTTTTCATGGTAAGTGACAGGAAAAACAGGGCAACGGCATAACCGGCAATAGTGGCAAGAGATGGCCAGAGCACACTAAAACCATTGGAGGCTTTGAGTGCAGAAGTCGCGATAACTTCAGCAATAATAGCAATTGAAAGATATAAAAAAGACATATTCTTCCCTATAACACCTGTTGTGCATGATGCATCAGGAGATCCTGTTCTGATTTCAGCCAGTTTTCAGCTTCCGCAGTCGTTACGGTGGTGTGTTGAAATACAAAGTCCGGTTGGTAAATATCAATTTCAAAAATCAGGTTAATATCGCGAGCATCTAAAATGACGTGCTGAACCAGACTAGTTTCATTAAAAACTTCGAAATTTTCTAGGTTAAAGGCTTTACCTGTTTCACCGCTACGAGTGCTATAAGTTTTAGCTTGAGCATCAGTCCCGATAGAAACCTCAAAACTTTCCAGCAAGGCAAACACGGTCGGATCGACAGCTTTCAAGTCCATTTGAGCGACTGCACTTTGCACTTCAGGCAAACGCGTCAGGGCATAGGCAACATGATCAGCACAAATAATCAGACCACCATCTATTTCCAGTTTCTGGCCAGATTGCACTTCAATTGCAGATTGCAGCCGCAAGCCTAAAAACAGGCCACGTTGTACCTGCTGGCGCCAGTCTTCGACATAGACATGACTTGGAGAAAATTCCAGAATACAGTTGCCAATCGCATATAGTTTTGCCGGTTCTGGCCACTGCACATGGTTCTGGTAATTGGCGTAGTCTTTCACTTCCCAGGACAAGAGTTGGCTGGCGCTATCCCAAAGCGTATTACCAATCCAGCCTTGGCGTTCAGGAACAGCTGTTTGCGTCTGGTGCTTTAGACGAAGATCAATGGTAAAACTGCGCGATTGGAACCAGTACACAATGGTATTTTCATCGGTCAGACCATTATAAAAACTGATGCTTTTACGCCGGAAGGCCCCATATAAAAAGTCCGGAATCATCTCTGGCTGAGTAGTCGTAGGTTTTAAAGTCTTAATTACTTCGAACAGATTCATGATATTGTCTCCGCCTGTTCTTCAAGTCCAAAAGAGGAAAGTGGTACAGCATTTTTTAAGACCAGTTCACCGCTAGCGACGCGCTGTTTTAAATATTGAAAGGTCTGGGCGGTCTGATTAAACAGGTGCTCACCACCAATCATGGCAGCATATTTGCTGTTTTCAGTGTGAATAACCGGTTCAATCACGGTGTCATAATTGCAGGCACAAAACAGCGGAAATGAATAACGTTCTTCCGACACTTTTTTCACCCGATGCTTGGTGGCCAGATATTTACCATTAGACAGAATTTCCATCATGTCACCAATGTTCATCACCAGAGTATTTTCAATCAATGGAATATCGATCCATTCACCGGCTTTATTCAAAACCTGTAAGCCGGGTGCGGTCGGTAACAGCAAGGTAAAGCATTCGTAATCGGTATGGGCACCTATACCTTCGGCATCCTGTATTTCTGGATTATAAGGATAGTGAATTAAACGCAACTGGCTTGGTGCATCAGTGATTTTATCTGCGAAGAAGTCTTCTTTGACGCCCAATGCCAGTGCAAAAGCAGAAAAAATCTGCTGGCTGATCTCACGCAGATGATTGTAGTATTGGCTGACGACAGACTTGAAATCCGGATGGTCTGGCCATAAGGTAGGGCCAAGTAAAGGACAGTTTTTTTGTGTACCCTGATAATCATAATTGACATCATAGGCTTCTTTTAAATCATAACTGTTGCCTGCAAACTGTTCTTCGCCAATCGGCACATAGCCACTATGATTTTTTGATTTGCCAATATAGTGCTGCATCTTGGTGTTTAGATTCTGAGAAAAATAGGATTGGGCCATTTCAATCAGGGCTTTGGCGTAGTCAAAATTAAACTGGCTACCTTGCAGATAGAGAAATCCGACTTCTTTACAGGCATGATCCAGATTATGAGCAACTTCAATACGATCAGCTAAATCCGGACTTTGCAATTTTGAAATATCAACCAGTGGAAGTACATATTGCGTTTGCATGACAATCACCTCTAATGTTGGTCGTCCAACACAGCGATAAAAACCTTTGGGTCGTCCCAACGGCATTTTGAATAAGATTATTTCTTGCTGCTGACCTTGGTCATACGCGGAATGACCGGCAGTTCTGCCAGAGCTGGGTCCAGTTCATCTTCTTCAGCATGCACCAGATGATCGACATGCTGTCTTAACTGTTTAAATTCAGGGCTAAGCATGACGTCTGGACGGCGTGGACGGGGTAAATCAACTTCTATAATTTCCTTGATTTCACCCGGATTGGCTTTGAGTGCCACAATCCGGTCGGCCAGTAAAATGGCTTCATCCATATCGTGGGTGACGAAAATAATGGTGATATCAATGTTTTGCCACAGGTCCATCAGATGACGCTGCATTTTTTGCCGCGTATGTGGATCAAGTGCCCCAAAAGGTTCATCCATGAGCAGGATTTTCGGTTCATTGACCAAAGCCCGGGCAATCGCGACACGCTGTTTCATCCCGCCAGACAGCTCATGCGGATACTGGTTTTCATATTTATCCAGACCAATAATATTGATCCATTCACGGGCCTGTGCTTCGGCTACTGCACTGCTTTGACCTTTCATGCGCGGACCAAACATGACATTTTCTTTGACGGTTTTCCAAGGAAACAGGGTATAGCCCTGAAATACCATGCCACGCTCCGGACTTGGACCGGTAATTGGTTTATCATCGACCAGAATCTCACCACTGCTATAAGGGTCAAGTCCTGCAACTACACGGCTAAAGGTTGACTTGCCACAACCGGAAGGCCCAATCACACAGATAAACTCGCGTCTGTGAATTTTCAGATCTAGTGCATTTAAAACTGTACGTTCGGTTTTACCATAACTGAATTTTTGCGTAAGCTGTTTGGCTTCAAGGATCACCGGACGGGTATAAATTTTGTCAAAGTATTCACGGGTATTAAATTCAGTGTGTTGCATTAGTTTGCTCCCGGTTTCCATTTAAATAAGCGTTGTCCCAGTTTCATTAAAATTACATCGAAAACGAGGCCAATCACACCAATGATCAAGATAGCTGCGAAGACATTCGCAAAGTTCTGATAGCGGGCTTGCTGGGTAATAAACCAGGTAATACCAGAGGTACTACCAATCAGTTCAGCCACGATTAAATAGGTCCATGCCCAGCCAAGCAGCACACGCAGATTGCGATAAATTTCAGGCAGTGCTGCCGGAATCACCACATGAAATAGGCTTTTAATTTTATTAGTACCCAAAGTGAAACCGGTCTCAATCAGACTACGATCGACCAGGCGTGTGGTATTGGCAATAATTAGAATTTGCTGGAACAGGGTGCCGATGACAATGATGGCTATTTTAGGTGCATCATTGATTCCTAAAATAGCGACTGCAAGCGCGCCAAAGGCCGGGGCAGGAAGGTAGCGGAAAAACTCGATAAAAGGTTCGGTCAACTGGGAAATTTTATTGGAAAAACCACATAAAATACCGAGTGGAATACCAATCAGTGAAGAAATAAAGAATGCCGTAAACACCAGCTTGATACTGTGCCAGAGGCTTTCATGAAACCAGGGGACATTGGCCTGAGCAGGTGCAGTCGTAAAGGCTGTGACCAGTGCAGTTGCAACTTCGTGCGGTGCGGGCAAATAAATTGGATTGACGAGTATACCTTGCGGTGGAGCAAGACCTTGATCTATTGCAGACTGGGCAGCAGAAAAAAAGGTATTTTTATCAATACGACTATCAACCTGTAAATAGGCAACACTACCTGAATCCGTAATTTGGACTTGTGGATGCCAGATCCATGGTAAATAACTGACTGCACACCAAATTAAAACTGGAATTAGAAAAGACCCCAAGCCAAATAGCAGTTTGTTTCTTGGACTGAGTTCATGTGCAACGTAACTCATAGTGTTGCCCCTCAATATTACAAATTTTATAAAACGTAATACTGATTAAGCAAAATGAATGCCAAGCCTACAAAGCAGAAGAGTAATTATAGAATTTCAAGCTAAAACTGGTTTGTATTTTTTAATTTAACTATATGTTTTAAAATAATAAATATAATTATATTTAAGGCGTTGGAAAAGCAGATTACAAGGCTAATCAAAATCATCATATTAAACAAATAATGCATTTATTTAGGGCTTTATTCTTCTAGAAATAAAATAATTCTAAATTAATTAATTTTTTCATTAACTTATTAAAACTACAAACAGGAATACTTAGAGATAAAACAAGTTAAGGTATAAAATTATACTTAAAAAGTTATGGAAAATTACAGATAAAAAGCAAATAATTATTCAGTATAGAGGGGGAGTACTTTTCATAATATAGACCCGGAGCTCAGCAGCAGTTTAGCTCAATGAATAACAATAATTTTGAATAATAAGGCTTACATTCACTAGATTTTGTTATTCAGGCGCCATGGATCAGGTGTAGAGCACAGTATGAGAAGAAGATTATATAAAAATGATAAGTACTGAACAGAAAAATGGTCCTGAACCGATACACAGGACCGACATGGAGGTAAGTATATGAGTAATCTCAATATACAGACAGAAGGAAGTATAAGTAAATCAAGTGTATATACCTGGTACGTCGTACTGCTGTGTATGCTGGCCTATATTTTTTCGTTTATTGACCGGCAGATTCTGGCACTGATGATCGAGCCGATCAAGGCTGACCTGAATCTGACTGACACCCAGTTTAGCCTGCTGCATGGTTTGGCTTTTTCCCTGTTTTATGCCTTTATGGGATTGCCACTTGCCTATATTGCTGACCGTTTTTCCCGGCCAAAACTGATTTCTATCGGAATTATTTTCTGGAGTCTGGCTACAGCATTCTGCGGACTCAGTAAAAACTTCGTGCAGCTTTTCTTGAGCCGTATGGGGGTCGGAATTGGTGAAGCTGCTCTGTCACCTGCTGCTTACTCAATGTTTAGCGATATGTTTAGCAAAGAAAAACTGGGACGTGCAGTAGCAGTTTATTCGATTGGTTCTTTTGTAGGAGGCGGCATTGCCTTTCTGGTCGGTGGCTATGTTATAGGATTGCTGAAGGATACAAGCCTGATTGATGTGCCATTTTTCGGTATGTTAAAAGCTTGGCAAACGGCTTTTATTATTGTTGGATTACCCGGCATTTTTATTGGCCTGCTGTTTATACTCACTGTGAAAGAGCCAAAGCGTAAAGGTCAGCGTCTTAATGCTCATGGTGAAGTAGAAAAAGTCAGTTTTAAATCCAGCTTTAGTTTTATTGGCAAGCACCGTAAAACTTTTACTTGCCATTATCTGGGTTTTACATTTTATGCGATGGCACTGTACTGTTTAACCAGCTGGACACCTGCTTTTTATATGCGGAAATATGGAATGACTCCGACAGAAGCCGGTTATATGCTAGGTAGTGTATTGCTGGTGGCTAATACTTTAGGTGTATTCTGTGCAGGCTGGTTAAATGACTGGTTTGTTAAAAAAGGCCGTAAAGATGCCCCTATGATTACAGGTGTTATTGGAATCACAGGGTTAATTCTGCCGATCATATTTTTTACGCAAGTTGAACCATTATGGCTCTCTGTTACCTTGCTGGTGCCTGCAATGTTCTTTGCGTCATTTCCAATGCCTATTTCCACTACGGCGATGCAAATGCTGGCACCAAACCAGTTACGTGCTCAGATCTCGGCAATTTTTCTGCTAATCAGTAATCTGGTTGCAGTAGGAATTGGAACAACACTGGTTGCATTAATTACTGACAAAATCTTTGAAAATCCATTGATGGTAGGCATGTCTTTATCAATTGTTGGCGCAATTTCATGTGTAGTGGCTTTTCTGCTGCTGAAATTTGGCTGTAAAGCATTTGCCCAAAGTATGCAAAAGGAACATGCAGCTTAGGAAGAGAACATATCATATTTATGCCTATTGCTTGCAGTAGGCATTTTTTATTTAAAAACAAATAAAACTTAGATGGAGCTGGAATATGAGCCTGATTTCACAAATAGACCGTCTGCATTATCTTGATCATTTTTTATTGTTCAGCTCGACCGACTATCACACTATTAAACAGCAGATTAGCCATTATTTGTGTCCCCATCAGTTTGAGGTAGATTCCAGCCAGATTCTAAATACGCGTCTTAATGGTTTTAGCTTTGGCACATCAGCACTCTATGATCTGAAATACAGTGCGCCTGTGGCAATTACTATAGATGAATCTTCTGCCCATTATCTGTTTAGAGTTACGCTTGAGGGCGAGTGCAAGATCGAACATGATGCCCGGCTGATTATACAGTCACCCGGTATTATGACGGTTTCACATCCCCATAGTAAAAATCGGATTATTACCAGCCAGCACTGTCGTAATATTATTCTGAAGCTGTCCAGACAGGAGGTTGACACACAGCTCTACAAAATGCTCGGCCATATGGTAGCGGAGCCACTACGGTTTGACTGCGGTATACCCTGTACGACAGAAGGTGTCGAAGCGATTATCGAAACTCTGAACTATCTTTGTCATGCCCATTACAACATCCAGCATTGGGATACTATTTCTGAAAGCTTTGGCCGATATCTGATTGAACTGATTTTATTGAAGGTTCCGAATAATTATACTGCGCAAATGCAGCAGCGGGGGAAAGTCATATTGCCTGGCTATATGAACAAAGCCAGACAGTATATTGCCCGGCATATCCGAAATAATATTGTACTGGCAGAGCTGGGCAAGCAGTGCGGAGTATCGGTGCGGACCCTGCAAAAAGGTTTTAACCAGTATTTCCATCAAACCCCAATTGATTATATTCGAGACTTACGTATTAAACTCATCCATCATGAGTTACAGCATAGCCAAGCGCATGAAACTGTAACTGATATTCTGCTGCGTAATGGTATTAACAGTTTAGGGCATTTTTCTACACTTTATAAAAAACGGTACGGTTGTCTGCCATCACAGACTTTGAGGCAGGCACATGCGCATTGCTCATCTTATTTCGTAAACTGAACAATCTGTTCGTAATCGGGTAAGACAGCCCGATTTCTCCTGTTTAGCATCAAGTAAAAGCAGATCAGGAAAATTACCAATGAAAATTACGGTACTGGGCGGTGGCCATGGCTGTTATGCAGCAGCAGTAGAAATGGCTGAAAAAAATCACGAGGTAATATGGTGGCGCCGTGATACACAGGCCCTAAAGCGGCTGGCAGAAGCGGGCAAGTTAAAAATCAAGGACTATCAGGGTAACCGTTCAGTCAGTGTCGGATTTCAGAATAGTCAGATCACTTTATGTGAGGATTTACAGCAAGCGGTTCAACAGGCAGCGCTTATCGTTATACCTTTACCAGCGACAACTCATGAGGATCTGGCCCGACAGATAGCGCCCTACTTGCAGGAAGGGCAAGTGGTTTTTCTGCCGCCGGGGACTTTTGGAAGTTATATCTTCGCGCAAGCCATGAAAGAGGCAGAAAATTATGCCCAAGTCGCATTTGCAGAAACAGGTACGCTACCTTATCTGGTCCGTAAACACGCTGCTGACCAGATTGTGGTGAGTGGCTACGCTACCCGATTACCTACCGGTGTTTTTCCGAGCCAGTTATCTGAGCGGGCTTTTCAGATACTTCAGCAGGCTTATCCGAGTATTGAGCCACTTGAAAATAGCCTAAGTGGAGCACTGATAAATGCCGGACCAGTAATCCATCCACCCCTGATACTAATGAATGCCGGAGCACTAGAGTATTTTGAAACCTGGGATATTCACAATGAAGGGACTCAACAGTCTATTCGCAGGGTGACTACTCAGCTGGATACTGAACGTATTCAAGTTCGTGAAGCGCTTGGTTATAGTGCACCACATTTTCCTCTGGCAGATCATTATAATAAAGAAGGAGAGGGTGATGAGTGGATGTATGGCCGCGGGGCACATGGAAAATTGACCGACAGTGGAGACTGGCGTGAAGATATCGATCTGCATACCCACCGATATATGCTCGAAGATACCAAGTTGGGGTTGTCTTTTCTAGTCTCTGTTGGGCGCTGGGCTGGAGTACCGACACCAGTTGCCGAGGGTTTACTGAATCTTGCCTCGGCAGTCACAGGAGAGAATTTCTATCAAACTGGTCGTACCCTGGAAAATCTGCAGCTAGCCCAAAAAAGCCGTCAGGAAATATCTGCCATTCTACAGCAGGGAGCCTGATATGCAGTTAATCAAACAAATTGCTGTGGTTGGAGCAGGGCGTATGGGGAAGGCAATTTCGATTGCTTTTGCCTATGCAGGATTAAATATTCAGTTGATAGATGCCAGAGAACGCGATCCAGAAGAATTCCATATATACAGGCAGAAGATTATTAGCGATATTTCTCAGGAGTTGCAGCTCTTGGTTAGTATCAACTTTATTCAGGAAGCATACGTTGAAACTATTTTAAAACGTATTGAAGTAACCAGCAGAAATAAATCACAGAACTTTTTAAGTCACTGTGAGCTGGTAATGGAAGCTGTTCCTGAGCTTAAAGAGATTAAACAGGAAATATTTAAATGGCTGGATCAATATCTGCCATCAGAATGTATTGTTGCGTCTACTACTTCGACTTTCTTGGTGAGCGAGATTGCCCAGATGCTTTCTGTACCAGAACGGGTAATCAATGCACACTGGCTAAATCCGGCTTATCTGATGCCTCTGGTAGAGTTAAGCCGGACAGCAGAAACTTCAGATTTAGTGGTAGAGCGCCTTAAAGCATTTTTAAGAATTATTGGTAAAGTACCCGTGGTATGTCAGGCCAGTGCGGGCTATATTGTGCCGCGTATTCAGGCACTGGCCATGAATGAAGCTGCCCGTATGGTTGAAGAAGGCGTAGCTTCGGCAGAAGATATTGATATTGCGATTAGAACCGGATTTGGCCTGCGTTTTTCTGTATTGGGCCTGCTTGAGTTTATTGACTGGGGTGGAGGTGATATTTTGTTTTATGCTTCACAGTATCTGGAAAAAGAACTGGGTACACGTTATAGCGCTCCGGCTATTATTGCTGAAAACATGCAAAATAAAAGAAATGGGCTACGTGAAAAACAGGGCTTTTATAATTATCATACAGTAGATATTGATAGCTATAAATTACAGGTATTGAAGGCCTTTACCACCCGCATTGCTGCAGCAGGTCTACAGCCTGAACCGGATATTTTAAGCATCCGGTATCAATAAATAAGACTGGCATCAATTAGAAGGCATCAGGTCAAACAATTTTTTTAACTGCTTGTTTAAGTCATGCAGCTCCTCCTCTTCAAAAGCATGCAGAATTCCGGCCAGGGTTACCTGGCTGATCTGGTTGATCTGTTCAACCATCTGCTGGCCTTTTTCAGTAAGTTTCACCATAGACACCCGCTCATCAAGTTGTGAGGAAAAAACTTCCACAATATCGTCTTCAACCAGACGATAAACAGCTTTGGTTGCGGTCGTCAATTTAATTGTTGAAAGATTGGCAATTTCAGTAATACTGGCTTCACTTACTGCATTTACACTTAAAATAATTTTACGTCGGGTATTATCTATTCCTAATTTTTTTATAGATTTTTCAATAAGTTGAGTATATTTCCCATTAATTTGAGAAATCCAGAAAAATGGAAAATTTTTTAAGCTATTTGGATCTTTATTAGGTAAAAACTGTTCTAGCTGACTCAGCATGACAAAGCCATATCTTTGAAAAAATGTAAATTCATTATAAACAAAATTATGAAATATTTTCTTTCTTATCATTCATAAAAGTTACTTGACAATTACATTAAATTTTCAGATATTAAGCTTATAAAATAAAAATACATGGAAAAGTGAATGAATATTATCGCACAGGAAGTCCATGAAGGTACAGGTGCACTGAAAGTCATGGTTAAGGACTCTATCGACATTCGGGGCCTAAGAACTATGGCAGGAAGTAAGGCACTCATGGAGGTAGAGCCTGCATTGGCAAATGCAGAAGTTGTAGACCTTATTTTGAAAGCTGATTGCGTCATAACTGCAAAAACCAATCTGCATGAACTGGCATTTGGTATTACAGGAATTAATCCTGTATTTGGTACACCTGTTAATCCAAAGTATCCAGATCTGATTCCAGGGGGATCATCCAGCGGTTCGGCTGCCGCGGTGGCTGCTGGCCTGGCCGATTTTAGTCTGGGCACAGATACGGGCGGTTCTATCCGCATGCCGGCAGCCTGCTGTGGCGTATTTGGTTTTAAACCCAGTTTTGGGCGGGTGAGCCGTAAAGGTGTTTATCCTGTGCAAAGTTCACTGGACTGTGTCGGACCATTTGCCAGTTCAGTCGAAATGATTGTTACCGCAATGCAGATTATTGACCCTACTTTTAAGTCTTCAGAAAAAATCCAGCATCAACCTAAACTGGCGGTACTTAATGTAGAAGCGGATTCAGCAGTCTGGGATTGTATTAAAGACTATCTGACTCAGACAAATTTAAAACTAGAGCCAGTACAGGTAACTACCTTTAGTGAAGCCTTTCAAGCCGGGATGCAGATTATTAATTATGAAAACTGGCAAGCTTATGGAGCGCTTACAGAAAGCGGAAAAATCAGTCCGGATGTTCAACAGCGACTACTTAACGCGGCCAAAACGACTTTAGAGCAGGTTCGGCAGGCAGAAGATGTAAAAGCCAGGTTTACTCAGGAAATTGATGAGCTACTTGAACAGTATGATGCCCTGATTCTACCTACCTTACCGCAGATACCCCCTAGAGTGGCAGAGGCTGAAAATACTGTAGCATTTTTAAATCTTACCGCACTGGTGCGTCCATTCAATTTATCAGGTCATCCTGCTTTGAATATTCCTCTGCAAACTATGACAGGTATGCCAGTGGGCTTGCAGTTGGTAGGCAGGAAAAATGCAGACGAGCAGCTATGTGCGGTCGCGGATTTTATTATTAAGGCAGCGCATTAAATAACAAGGAGTTAGCTAATGAATCAATTATCTGCCAAGGAATTGGATATAAAAGTCAGGCCAGTGGTCAATCTGGATGCCTTATGTCAGGAAATTCGTGAGCGCGCCTGCACTGGAGAATTTGATAATCAGGCGTATGTCAGCCAAGATATTATTGAGCGCTTGAAGCAGTTGGGCGTATATCGTGCCTTGGTACCACGACGTTTTGGTGGAGATGAATGCTCACCACGTCAATTTTGCGAACTGATTGAAAAGCTGTCTATGGCAGATGGTTCAGTCGGTTGGGTCGCAAGCTTCGGCATGAGTCCGGCTTATTTGGGCAGCCTGCCTGAAACTACTCTTCAGGAACTTTACAAGGATAGCCCTGATATAGTTTTTGCAGGGGGGATTTTTCCACCTCAGCCGGCAGAAATTACGGATGACGGGGTTTTGGTCAAGGGACGCTGGAAGTTTTCAAGCGGTTGCATGGGCGCTGATATTGTCGGTGTGGGTATTGCACCACGAAAAGATAATGAAGCACATGGCCTGCCACGTATGGCAGTTATGCCCGCCAGTAAAGCTAAAATTGAAATGACTTGGGATACTGTGGGCCTGAAAGGAACGGGCAGTCATGACCTGGTTGTGGAAAATGTACTGGTACCCAAGGAATGGACCTTTGTTCGTGGTGAGCCTTCAAAATTACCTGAGCCATTTTTTAAGTACCCATCATTATCTTTAGCCACTCAGGTATTAACGGTGGTAGGGATTGGAGTGGCCGCTGCAGCCCTGGATGAGTTTAAAAAGCTTGCACCGGGTAAGGCATCAATTACGGGCGGGGCAGAAATTGCTCAGCGACCAGTTACCCAATATGAATTTTCCCAGTCAGAAGCCGAATTTCTGGCTGCCCGAACTTGGTTTTATCAGACCATGGATGTGGTATGGAAGGAAGTAAATGAAGGGCGCAAACCAACCGCCCAGCAGATCAGCGATATGCGGTTGTCATGCACACATGCTGCCCGTATAGCAGCCAAAGTCGCCCGAAAGATGCAAATGCTTGCCGGTATGACCGCGATCTATACCAATCATCCGTTTAGTCGCTTTGTAAATGATACCAATGTGGTCACCCAGCATGCCTTTATGGGAGACGCTACTTTACAAAATGCAGGTGCAATCAGTTTTGGGCTGAATCCGACACCCGGCTATTTATAAACTTAACGCATTATTTAAAAAAGGAATCTTGAAATGGAAGCGAAAAAGACTTTACGTGTGCTGTTCTGTATGGGGATTAACCAGAACTTTTTTGATGCAGAGCCAGCAGAAGCTAAGGCAGTCTGGGCTGCTTTTGGTGAAATGTGGCACGGTATTCATGACCTCCCGGGCGTAACCGTATATGGAAGTTTAGACGACGACCAAAGTATGGTAGGGCCAAGTGCTGGCTGGCCATGGACAACCTACTTGCTGGCAGATGTGCCAGATATAGAAACGGTTCATGCAGCCTGCAACCTGTTTAGAACCACAGTGGTAGGAGAAGGGCCATTCAAGCTCTGGAAATACTGCAAGGTTGAAGCACGTGTAGGCCGTGAACTGGTGATCCAGCGTTAAGGATGAACAGAAATGACTGATGGAGTAGTCTTGGCCTCTGTATTAATGCGGCTTGAACAGCTTGAGGCACAAAATGCGATTCGTAACTGCATAAACCGTTATATGGAAATCTGCGATGCTCTAGATGCAGATACTGATCTGAACGAGTTAATGGGGCTGTTTGACCGTAACAGTATCTGGGAAGGAATCGGAGAAAAATACTCCAGGTCCTTCGGTCAGTTTGAATCATGGCAGGCAATCTATGACATGTTCAAAAGCTATACCCAGAAAGAATCACATTTTGTCTTGAATGCACACTTTGTCAGCTCAGAACAGATTGATATCAATGGCCATGAGGCGACAGGTCGCTGGCTGATGTTACAGACCTCGACCTTCCGTGATACCCATAGCCACTTAAATGCAGCCAAGCTCACTGTGAAATTTAGAAAACAGTCTGACGGTTTATGGAAAATCAAGCATTTCCAGACTGAAAATATATTTAGCCGTCCTGTTTCGCATTGGAACAGTGAAGTTGAACTGCCAGTACCGGCTCAGGAATGAAGACAGGAAAAATTTAAAAGGACAGTTGCCATGAATAGTATTATTCCGATGCATAATATTGATACCGATTATAATGAACTGGTCCAGCATGACCGTGTCCATACTTCTTTATATAAAGATGAAAAAATCTTTGAAGATGAAATGGAAAAAATTTTTTATAGCACCTGGGTATGGGTAGCCCATGCCAGCGAAATTCCTGAGGCGGGTAGTTATAAAACGATTAATATTGGTAAGCAGCCAGTCGTGGCTGTACGGGACCGTAAAAAGAAAGTTCACGTTTTATTAAACCGTTGCCGTCATCGTGCCGCTACCGTGTGTGAACATAAAAAGGGCAAAACCAATAGTTTTGTCTGTCCTTATCATGGCTGGAGCTATGCCCTGGATGGCAGCCTGCGTGGTGTGCCTTCACCAGAGAGTTATGGCGAATGTCTGGATAAATCTGAATTCCCTCTGATCAGCCTGCGCGTTGAAGAATATAACGGTATGATTTTTGCCTCATTTAAGCAGGACATTCAATCTCTGGAAGAATTCTTGGGGCCAGCCAAGAAATGGATCGACCTGTTTATGAAACAGGGTGCCGGTTATCCGGTCAAGGTGCTAGGCGAACATCGTTTCCGCTTTCCGGGTAACTGGAAAATACAGCTGGAAAATACAACTGATGCTTATCATTTTCCATTAGTGCACAAGTCATTCTTAAGCTCGGTTGATGATAAAACTGAAGAGTTATTTAATTTTGAAAATCAGCCAGGTTTTGTAGAAGATTTAGGCAATGGCCACAGCGTTATGGTCATGATACCTGAGCTGGTTGACCTTGAAGAAGACCTGATGGAACGTCCGATTCAGGAACGTTTTAAAGAATTGGCACAAGCCCTGCGCAATGAAGGGCATGAAGAACTACAAGTGCGACGTATTGTCCGTGCAGTAGGAGGCTCGGGTTTTAACCTGAACCTGTTCCCTAACATTGCCTGCTCTATGGCATTTTTCCGCGTTTTACAGCCAGTTTCAGTCAAGGAAACTGAGATTCATCATTCGGTTATTACCATGGATGGCGGCCCACAGATTGCCAACCAGTATCGCTTGCGGTTGCATGAACATTTTCAGGGACCATTTGGATTTGGTACACCTGATGATGCAGAAGCATGGGAGCGTGTACAGCATGGAGCCAGTGCCGGAAATGATTTATGGATCATGTTAAACCGCGGCTTGCCAGGTGAAGTTAAAACTGAGGATGGTTTAAAAAGCGATGTCAGTGCTGAGACAGGTATGCGCGGTGCCTATCAGCAGTGGAAAAAGATGATGACGGCTTAAGGAGAGAGCAATGAAAATCAATTTAAACCTGTTAAATGAAGTCACTGCTTTTATCTGGACTGAGGCAGATATGCTGGATCATGCTGAATACCAGCAATGGCTTGCTCTCTGGGATGAAGAAGGTAGATATATTATCCCGATTGATCCGGCATTGACTGATTATGAAAATAACCTGAACTATGCCTATGACGATCATCATATGCGTACATTACGTGTTCAGCGTCTGATTAATGGTGAAGCCATTTCAACTTCACCTAAAGCCAATACGGTGCGCAGTATCTCGCGGATACGGATTATTGACGAGCAGGATGACCAGATTGTCCTGCGCTGTGCCCAAAATCTGCGTGAGTTCCGTAAAGAAAACCTGCGTCACTATACGGCAGATGTAACCTATCATCTGATGCGCGATCAGGATAACAGCTTTCGTATTCATCGAAAGATTATCAGCTTGGTCAACTCAACTGATACCTTGGCTGGTATTAGCTATATCCTGTAGGAGCATATAGATGAAACAAGTGGTTTTAGTGACAGGTGCTGCTTCCGGCCTTGGCAATGTAATTGCGGAGCATTTTGCCGGGCAGGGCCATCAGGTTATTCTTTCTGCCAGCACACTGGAAAAAGCTGAAAATGCAAAAAAAAATAGCTGCTTTCCAGAAAATATCTTTCCCCTGAAACTGGATATCTCTGTAGAAACAGATTTTCATAAAGCAGTTGAGTGCATCAGACAGCAATTTAACCAGCTTGATGTCTTGATTAATAATGCCACTGTAACCAAAGCTACTCCTGTACTGGAGATTTCTGCTGCGGATTTTGACTGGATCACCCAGGTAAATCAGCGCGGGACTTTCCAGGCTTGTCAAATTATTGGCAAATACATGGCTGAACAGGGCTATGGCCGGATTATCAATATGGCTTCACTGGCAGGTCAAAATGGGGGGACGGCTACAGGCGCACATTATGCAGCAAGTAAGGGGGCAATCGTGACGCTGACTAAAATTTTCGCCAAGGAGTTCGCGGCCAAAGGCGTGACCGTAAATGCGGTAGCGCCTGGACCGATGGAATCACCCATTGTGCATAGCGTAGTGCCGGATGAAAAGATAGAGCAGTTCATCCAGAATATTCCGGTCAAGGCACTCGGCAGTATGGAGTTTATTGCTGAAACCTGTGCCTTGCTGGCCAGCCCGAATGCCCATTTTGTCACAGGTGCTACCTGGGACATTAATGGTGGATTATTTATGCGATAGCCCTGCGGCTGATGAAGTAAAAGGAGTTTGGAATGACAGCACTTTATGATGTAGTCGTGAAACATCGGCATATCGAAGGCGGTGATATTGCAGTCATGGAATTTGAATCGGCAACCGCCCAGCCTTTACCTAAAGTGGAAGCAGGCGCACATATTGATGTACACCTGCCTAATGGGATGATCCGTCAATATTCACTGTGTCAGGACCCAGCAAAGCAGGGTGTTTTTCGCTTGGGTATATTGAAAGAGCCGGCATCACGTGGTGGCTCGGTCTCGGCATTTGACGATATTCAAAACGGCATGCAAATTCAGGTCAGTGAACCACGTAATTTATTTCCGTTGGTACAGGCTAAACATACTGTGCTGATTGGTGGGGGAATTGGCATTACGCCTCTTATTACCATGGCTTATGAATTGCTGCATCAAGGCGCATCGTTTGAACTGCATTACTGTGGCAGCAGCCCCGAACGCTGTGCTTTCGTGAATGAAATTCGAAATGGTGAACTGGCTGCATTTACCCGGTTTCATTTCAAATCTGAAGGTGCCAGTCACCGCGAATTTTTTCAGTCAGCTATAAAGGATCTTGATCGACAGAGCCATATTTATACCTGTGGTCCGTCCGGGTTTATGGACTGGGTGATTAATCTGGCACAAACCCAGAATTTCCCAGAGCAGCAGATCCATAAAGAATATTTTCAGGTTGATACTGACACCAGCGGCGAAGCGTTTGAAGTTATGGCTCAGCGTAGTGGTAAAATTGTTCTGGTCAATGCCGAAGAAACCATTTTACAAGCCTTGGCCAGAGAGGGTGTTGAAATAGAAATGTCCTGTGAGCAGGGTGTATGCGGTACCTGTATGTGTGATGTAATTGAAGGAGAGCCGGATCATCGGGATGTCTATTTTACCGATGAAGAAAAGGCAAGTAATGAACAGATTCTGGTGTGCTGCTCGCGTTCTAAGTCGGCTCGCCTGGTACTGGATATCTGATGACAAAGGAGACGGTCATGGTAGAAACAACAGATTTTCGTGATGGCATGTCATTGCTGACGGGCGCAGTCAATGTAATTACCACAGCAGGGGAAACAGGACGGTTCGGTTTTACTGCATCGGCTGTATGTAGCGTAACTGACACACCTCCCACACTTTTGGTCTGCATGAATCGTTCATCAAGTTCTCATTGCCATTTTAAGGATAATGGAATTTTATCGGTCAATGTGCTGGGCGCACATCATCAGCAGATTTCTCAAGCTTTTGCTTCCAGAATACCTATGGACGAACGCTTTACCCATGGGGAATGGACTACACTGCTGACCGGGTCTCCAATTCTTTCAGATGCGCTGGTCAGTTTCGACTGCCGGATCAGACAAATGAATGATGTTGGGACACATACAATTTTTTACTGTGAGGTTGAGGCCATTAAAATGAATGAGAATAAAGAGAGTTGTCATGGCTTGATATATTTCAATCGCTGTTATCATCATATTGGTCAGCAGGAATACAAGCTTTAATTTGTCTTAAACTTGAAAATTACATGGAATAGTGAATTTTTTAAGAGATTAAATTCTTAAAAAAACTTAATTGTAAATTAGTCTTTCATTTGAAATCTAATCGGTTATAGATAAAATCAATCTACTATTTGGACTCGAAAATATATATCAACTTAGGTACCTACCATAGATATCATAGGTTATAACTCATATCTTGCTTTGAAGCTTAATATATAAGCTTCATAATATACTCTACTTCTAAGACTAGATATTGGTTTTTAACTTTGTAAAGTAAGAGATTTAAATAAAATTTGTAATTTTTTAATAATTTAGGTTGTTAAGTTAAAGCTATACTTAAATTTTCAGTTATATAATGAAATTTTCTTATATAGGTCAAAGATTTTTTCTTTTATCAATTCTTATTGAATTGAAAAATAATTTCTTAAATAATTAATATATGATTCAAGTAAAATTTAAAATAATTTATTTGTTAGCTATTTATTATATATTAATTTTATTATTAATGTGTATTTTTTAGATTAATGTAATAACTTTCTCTTAGTTATATATTTCTTCTAGTTTCAGGTTCATTTATATTAGATATATATATAAAGATAAAGGAGAGATTATACAAAAATTCTTTATATAAATATTTTAATATTTGAAATTAGAATTCTATTATATTTTGAATTAATTTTAATAATAAATTAGTTAAGACTTGAAATTACTTTAAGTTAGTTATATTTCTATATAGTAAAATGCTAGATATAAGTTTAATATTTTATACAGTTATTCTTTATGTAGTAAATAAAAATTTACTATTTATATTTTGAACCCTTAGTAAAGATTTGTATATTATTGCATTTAATTTTTATAATTTAAACTATATATTGTAGAGGAGGTATAAATTAAATTTTTATTTAGAGAGGTTAATTTATTTCATATATTTATATTATTCACATAATAAGCCCAGAAAATTACAATTAGATCAAACTGGACGGTGTGTTTATCGTTAATAATCATTATAAGTCTAGGAAAGACTCAAAGTCGGCCCGTTCTAAGCGGCGGGTGACAAAGTAATAGCGTTCTTACTAATAAAAACGAGATAAGGAGCCTGCTATGTTACACATACAATTAAATACTCAGTCTCTGTATGAAAAATTAAACACGGTAACCCAGCTTTTTGAAAATTTTAGTGGAGCTGCACAACCCACTTTATACTATAACCCTACAGGACAGGCCAAGAGATGGGCCGAGCAGATTGCTCTCCTGAATCAGCCCTATATACCTACACCTTGGCTATTTAATACTCATCTACAGCTCTTCTACTTTGATATGATCCGCAAAAAAACTACCCAACTAGAATATGATCATGAAGAACTTCTTACCATGCAAGATGGAGGTACAACCGCGCTTTACTGGTCGGGTTATAATTTACCGGATGATGTACCTACGGTTTTTGTACTGCACACTATAATGGGAACGCCACAAAGTATGCGAGAACTGGTACGTGACCTGCGTTTGATGACAGGATGGAGGGTAGTACTATGTTTACGGCGAGGACATGCTGACTTAAAATTGACTACACCACGTTTAAGTATTGTCGGCTCTACCGATGACTTGCGTGAGCAAATATCTGTTGTGCGGGAACGTTTTAAAAAGTCCTCACTTTATTGTGTTGGCGTGTCGGCAGGAACAGGTCTGCTGGTCCGGTATCTAGGAGAAATGAGCAAGAAGTCTGCCTTTAAAGCCGCCTTTGCCTATTGTCCCGGTTATAACTTAAATGAAGTATTTAAAGTTGCACATAAAGCTTACAGTCAATATATGACGCATCAGCTTATTAAAACATTTGTTTTAGCTCATCAGAATCAAATCTCCCAGCTTTCAACTTATCAGGCGCTAATATCCGCCAGAGATTTGCATGAATTTCAACTTGCGGTTTATGAGCTGGCAGGGTTTGAAAGCTATGAAGTTTATGAGAAAGCAGCAAACCCAATTTATGTTTTTGATCAGGTAACCAGCCCACTGATGATGCTCAATTCAGGAGATGATCCGGTCTGCCGCCTGGAAAATGCTCAAGCCTATCTGGATAAAATTTGCGAAAAAGATAATATCATGCTGGTCACTACACCAAAAGGAAGTCACTGTGCCTATTATGAAGGCTGGAAAGCCAGCTCTTGGGCCCATCGCTTAATCGCAGATTTCTTTACACAATTTGGTGATACGCAAGACAGACTATCTGGTCAGCAAACTGTACAGGCAGCTTGATGAAAGAAATAATATTAAAAACTCTCCTGCATATAAAGCTCTAGCTAAGCAGCTTATGCAGGAGAGTTTTTCTATCTTAAACTGAACTTTTAAGTTGATTCTAAATTTGTCTGGTCACTTGCTGTAGATATGCCAGAATCTGATCTTTGTGCTGCTGGAAAGTATCCATTCCAATATTCTCAGTTTCACCATTAAAGGTGATATAAGTGGTTTCACCATCACGGTGGAAGGAATAAGGCATGCCTTGGGTAATTAGATAATAATCTTCGTTATCTTCACTAATTTCAGCTTTAGCTGTCATATCTAGGTGATCAGGTTGATGACCAATAAATTCTTTAAATTTTTCATATACATTTCTCATGGCTGACCTCTTCTATATCTAGGATGAGTCATTTCTACTGCTTGAATAACCATTTTGATAACTGGTTAATCAAGAGTCTTATGAAATATTAAGCATCAGGTGCAGTATTCTAATTACTATAGGTTTAGGTCTAATCTAGCATCAAAGCATTTTAAAGAAATTACCAAGTTGTCTAAAAACGTGAAAGTTGATAGCAGTTTTGTAAGAGAATACATCTGGTGTCTGTAGCTATGTTCTTTAAACAAAAAACCACCCGAAGGTGGTTTTTTTAACTGATAGCGATTACTCAAGGAATTTGACAGTAACGCCAGAGCGTACTTTTTTACCTAAATCATTAGCGTCCCAGTTGGTCAAACGAATACAGCCGTGTGAAGCTGTTTTAGAAATGAGTGATGGATTCGGGGTACCATGAATACCAAAGGACTTTTTGCTCAAGCCAATCCAGATATTACCTACAGGACCGTTCGGACCAGGCGGCAATGATAAAGGCTTTTTGTTATTACCCTGAACGAAGTTGCTTGGTGAATAGCTATACCATGGATTCGGTGCTACACCTGTAACTTTATAGGTACCTGCTGGAGAAGGAGTATCCGTACTACCAATTGTTGCCGGGAAAGAAGCAATCATCTGATTACGGCTATTAAACAGATACAGCTGTTTTGCACCCTTATGGGCAACGATTAAGTGAATATCTTCAGGCAAGTCATTACGTACATTTGGTACAATAATTTTCTCGCCAGCTTTTTTAAAAGTCGCTTTTGGATTAAGTTTCTTTAAGAAATCTTCATCCATGTGAAACTTTTCGCCCAGCATTTCAGAAACACGTACATAATATAAACCTTTCATTTTGGCCTGTAGCGCGTAGTCTGAAGGTATTGAGCTGGCGTACGGACCTTTTAGATCATCTTCCGTAATTGTATATTCGACAAAAGCTGGTTTACCGGCAGTTTTAGCAACTAATGCATCCCAGGTTTCTTTGGTTAAAACACCTGTAGGTTTTAGACCATTCATTTGCTGAAAAGAAGCAATTGCTTTTAATGTATTTTTACCACTCATACCATCGATTGCACCAGGTGAAGCATGTGCATTATTCAACATGACATGGGCACGGGCATAGACTGGAAATTGGCCCTTGCCAATTGCATCATACCACTCGGCATTATTCAGTCCTTCCAAAGTCCACGAAGCAGTTTTAGCGGCTTGATTTACGTTAGCCGGAGTACTGGTGGTCTTGCTTGCAGCAGAAGGAGCGGTACCAACATCTGCCTTTTTATCTTCAGTACGGGCCAGATTTTGCAAGGTGGTTGAAGCGCGGTCCAGATCACGCTCTTCTTGAGCAGTAATGCGGGAATCTGTCGTTGCAGTTTCTGTTTTATTCGCTGGTGTATCTTCACCGACTTCTAGAGGGTCGATTGGATCTTCGACCGTATTTGTTGCGGCAACTTTAGGATTGAGCGGCTGTTCAGCAGTTGGAGCAGCCAGGGCTGTACCAGTAATAATACAGCTTAAACTCATAGCGAGTAATGAGCGAACAAACATGGAAATCAACCTTAAGAATTATTCATATGCTGGGTGTAAATTTAGTTAAGTATTGCAGAAAAATTACGGAGATGCAGTATTTGTTTTGTGTAATTCATACTTTTAAAACTGTTTTTAAGTGATTTTATGAAACTGTATAAACATGGCAAGAAGTTATTCAAAATGCGGCCTTTTTGCTATGATGGCAACAAGACCAAGACCATGTTAGGAAAGTAAATGACGACCCTGAAAAATGATCGTTTTCTCCGTGCCCTGTTACGTGAGCCTGTAGATTCTACGCCAGTATGGATGATGCGTCAGGCAGGTCGCTATTTACCTGAATATCGTGAGACCCGGGCCAAGGCTGGCGATTTTCTGTCTTTATGTAAAAATACCGAGTTTGCCTGTGAGGTAACCCTACAGCCTTTGCGCCGTTATGAACTTGACGCAGCGATTTTATTTTCCGATATTTTAACTGTTCCTGATGCTTTGGGACTAGGTCTGTATTTTGAGGCAGGTGAAGGGCCAAAATTTAAAAAGACAGTACGTACAGAACAGGATGTGGCAAATCTGCCCGCATTTAATGCCAAATCGGATTTAGACTATGTCATGAACGCAGTCAGTACTATCCGTTCTGCTCTAGGCGGCCAAGTGCCTTTAATCGGTTTTTCGGGAAGCCCATGGACGTTGGCAACTTATATGGTAGAGGGCGGCTCAAGTAAGGATTTTCGTTTTACCAAACAGATGATGTATGCGCAGCCAGAGGTATTACATGCTTTGCTGGATCGTCTGGCAGTAGCAGTCACTGAATATCTAAATGCCCAGATCGACGCCGGGGCACAGGCGGTTCAAATTTTTGATAGCTGGGGCGGGGCTTTAGCACATCGTGAATATCTTGAATTTTCGCTAAATTATATGCAGAAAATTATCACTGGCTTGCAACGTGAAAAAGATGGCCGACGTGTTCCGGTGATCTTGTTTACCAAAGGCGGCGGACAATGGCTTGAACAGATGGTTGCGACTGGCGCAGATGCATTTGGACTGGACTGGACCACGCCACTTCATGTAGCACGTCAGACTGTAAATGGCCGGGCTGCGCTACAGGGAAATCTTGATCCGGCGACTCTATACGGTTCAGCAGCTACAATTGAGAAAGCCACCAAAGCTATGCTGGATGATGCCTATCTGAATGGTGAAAAAACTGGTTATATCGCAAATCTTGGACATGGAATTACCCAGTGGGTAGACCCAGCACATCCGAAAGTATTTATTGATACTGTACACGAGTACAGTGCTAAATATCTGGGATAATATGTACGGATGATTCTGCTTCTTAAAAACATACTTGAATTTCTTTATAAGGCAGCTTCGGCTGCCTTATTTGGAATTTTATTGCTATTGGCTTTTATGTTAACGGCAAATATGGGGAGTGAGGCTTTCTATGGTTTGTTCCGGTATGACTATCTGCTGTTATATGCCCTGATCATTCAATTTTGTCTGCTGTATTTAAAGCTTGAATCTTGGGCAGAAGCTAAAGTAATAGCCTTATTTCATGTCATGGCAATGCTGATGGAAATTTTTCTTACCCATCCTGCGATTGCTTCTTGGCAGTATCCACAGCCAGCTGTTTTTAAAATATTGACTGTTCCACTGTTTGCCGGGTTTATGTATTCTGCCGTAGGTAGCTTCTTTGCAAGATCGTTACGATTATATCAAGTCGTTTTTACACATCTGCCAGGATTTTTACCTATGCTGGTTTTGGCTCTCTTGTCTTATATTAATTTTATGAGCAAGTTTTTCATTCCAGATATTCGTTATCTTCTGTTTTTCTGGAGTATAGCCTTATTCTGGAAAACCCGGGTGTATTTCCAGTTGAGCTATAGCCGTTTTGAACTACCGATGTTGCCAGTTCTTCTGATTTTAGCTTTTATTATCTGGATTGCCGAAAATATCAGTACATTTTATAAAATCTGGTTATATCCGAGCCAAGTCGATGCATGGCATATGGTAGGGTGGGGCAAGCTGGGTTCTTGGTATTTACTGCTACTGTTGAGTTTGGTACTGGTATTAAAAATACTGGGCAACAGAGATCGTCAAGGCCGATGGCAATTAAAAAAAACAGCAGATAAATGAATTGTTATCTTTCTGTTTAACAGTGCATTTTTTTAATTGCGAAGCGCTTCACTTCCGGATAATCTCACTACTGTGTAATAAAATTTACACATGTATAGCGATAACAACACTGCATGAGAATAACTGGAGAATAAGTATGTTAAAAAAACTGATGTTGGCTGCTGTATTAGCGGCAGGTTCAAGTGTAGCAATGGCTGACAATGATGTTGGTTGTGGTGTAGGTAGTCAGGTTTGGCAAGGTCAGAGTGGGATTATTCCTAAACTGTTCGCTGGTACCACAAACGTGATTTTTACCAACCAATGGCTCGGGATTACTTTCGGTACATTAGGTTGTAGCCAAGGCGGTACAGTAACTGCTCAGGTCGTGACTTTTACTAATGAAAATGCCGAGACGCTAGCTCGTGATATGTCTGTAGGCCAAGGTGAAAGTCTAAATGTGCTGGCTGAACTAATGAACATTAAACAGGAAGATAAAGCACGTTTCTTTGCGGTATCTAAACAGAATTTCTCTGAAATTTATTCGGCTGATAACCAGAATACTTTACAGGTACTGGCTTCCCTTCAAACCGTAATGGCAAAAGATGAAGTTCTTAAAGCTTATGTCTAATTAGATATTCAAAAAACCCTGTCTTAAAGACAGGGTTTTTCTTATATAAAGAGAAAAAGATTACTGCATGAAACTTGTTTTTTTGATCCTTGCCCTGACGGTAGCTGGCCTGAGCCATGCAGCAGATACGACACCAGATGTATCCTACTATTTAAATCTTGCTCAACAGAAAAAGCTGGCCCAAGATATCACTTGGCAGCGCTTAATGTATGCCAATACTGCCGGCCATAGTGAGGTGAGCTATAAAGGATATTTTCTTGCGCCAGATGGACAGAAAAATCTGCAACAGGAAATGCAGCAGGATATTCAGGCCCTGTTTCAGGTCGCTGAACCGAATCAATCTGTCCGATGCAAATTTCCCGCCCGTAGCCGCTGGTTAATGCAGCAACTACAAATTTCCGAACACCAGTTGCCTCAAGCCAGCTGTCCTGAATTTGAAAGCTGGATCGGGCAGGTTAAGCCTTATAAGGCTACCCTTATTTATGCTACAGACTTTATGGGCAACCCAAGCTCCATGTTTGGGCACACTCTATTGCGGTTGGACCCTAAAGACCAGAAACAGTTAAATCTGGTCTCTTATGCAGTCAACTATGCAGCTACAGTAAACGGTACAGATAACTGGTCTTTTGCCTGGAAAGGCTTAACTGGCCGGTATCCTGGCGAATATTCCCTCATGCCGTATTACCGTAAGGTAAAAGAGTATGGAGATTTTGAAAGCCGTGATCTATGGGAATATGAACTGGATTTAAATCCAGAAGAAACCCGGTTTATGGTTGAACATATCTGGGAAATGCAGAAAGTGACATTCCCCTATTATTTTGTTAGTGACAACTGTGCTTACCGTTTATTAGGCTTAATTGATCTGGTACGTCCAGAAGCTAATTTACAGGAACAGTTCGGTTATGCTGCGATACCGGTAGAAACCTTAAAAGCAATGGATGAGCAGGGGCTCGTTAAAAACAAAATATATCGTCCGGCTTTAGAAACCCAATTACTGGCACAGGCACGGCAACATGGTAAAACTCTAGCTAAAACTGCTCATCAGGTTGCTTTTTCCGAAACTAAAGAAATGCCTGGTCTTGTAGGGGACTATCCAGCGAATGATCAGGCTAAAATCCTGGAAATGGCTTATGATGACCTCTATCTACAATTTTTAAGACGCAAGGTTGATGAAAGTTTTGCCCAGCCACGTTTTCGTCAGCTGTTGGGTCTAAGAAGCCAGATCAATCTGGATAAACAGCGTCAGGAACCTGAACGACCGAAAATTGATCCTACTCAGAGTCATAAAGCACGTAATATTTCAGTTAAAACCGGTGAGGTGCAGGGCCAGTCTTTTATAGAACTTGGTCACCGTCAGGCTTATCATGATCTTATTGATCCACAGGGCGGATTTCGCACCGGCACGCAGTTAAATTTCTGGGATGGTTCAATACAGTATCGGAATGACCAGTTAAAATTGGAGCATTTTGATTTTTTATCAGTAAACTCATATAACCCGATTACCCCTTTTAAAACGCCGTTATCATGGGGATTCAATTTTGGTTGGCAACAAGAAAGTGTGGAACATGATGGACAGTTTAGTGAAGACCGTCAACACGGTGTATTAAACTTTAATGTTCAGGGCGGGTATAGCTATGCTGATCAGGCCCGTGAACATTTATGTTATGTACAAGCTCAGACACATTTACAAGCTGGGAAGGCTCTAGATAAAGGATGGCGCATTGGCGCCGGACCAACATTAGGATGTCAGAATATCTGGACAGAACGAGTGAACAGCTTGGTGCAGGTGGCCTTACCCTACTGGGAGGATGCTCACCAATGGCAGTTAAAACTCAACACCCAGTTGCAATATGCCTTTACTCCACAAAATGCTCTGCGTTTGGGTTGGGAATATCAACAGCAGGACCATAAAAACTGGACTAAGACCAGTTTAGGATATATCAGATATTTCTAAATCCAATTAAAAAGACAGGTTTTAGTAGACTACATCTAAAATACCCTGAAGCGCATCATATGATAATTTGTTATATTGGTGGGCCTGTTAAAGGATAATTTAGGCCCTCTGGAATCAATTGTATGAATGAACAATGTATTACCATGCTTGCCGAGCAATGGAAGGATATATGCGGGCAATATTCTGCAACTGATTTAAACTATACTGCCCAATTTATCCAAGATAACTCGTTTTTACTGGTCGATGAGTTTTATAAAAATATGATGCAGGAGAAAGAGGCATCCTATTTTTTATCTGATGAGATTGTACAAAGCCGCCTGAAAACTACATTAAATCAGTGGTTACTCGATTGTTTTAATATGCCGTTTAAACAAAATTATGAAGAAGTTGTACAACGTCAACTGGTGATTGGCAATGTGCATGCGCGTATCGGTATTCCATCTTGGCTAATCATGCGCGGAATACGTGAAATTGAAAAAAAAGTCTTTTCTTTGCAAGCTTCTAGAACCCAGCAAAATATTTATGCTGTAACCAACTATATTGTACAGAGCATTGGTTTTGCCTCTGAAATTATGTGCCGTTCCTACGAAGCAAATATTGAAATTAATAATGATATTAAACATACCTACCGTTTATTTTCTGCGATGCAGGATGTATCGATTCAAAAGGATAAACAGCGCAGTTCCTTGTTAGACTGGGAAAATGAGCTGATGTTTAAAGTATTTTCAGACAGTGCTAGCTTTAATCATCTGCTATTGTCCAAATCAGAATTTGGTCTCTGGTTTATTCATAAAGCAGCCTATGCTTTTTCTGGCACAGACCAGGTACAGATTATTATTGATCGCATATATGAGGTAGATAAACTTAATCTGGCGGTACTTGAGAGCCAGGATAAAGCCAATGCGATTGCCCTGATACAGCAGATTCGTGAAAAAAATCGTGAAATACAGCATCTGGTTGATCAGTTATTTCAGGTTTCCGAGTATATCGGCTCGGGTAATGATTCTTTAACCCAGCTACTTAATCGTCGTTATTTAAATACGATTATTAACCGGGAAATTAATTTTTCCCGTAAAAATGGTTCGCCCTTAACTTTACTGGCAATTGATGCTGACCATTTTAAAGGCATTAATGACAAGTTTGGTCATGCAGCAGGGGATCTGGCCTTACAGTTTCTGGCTGAAGTTTTACTCGAATGTACCAAAGGCAGTGATTATGCTTTTCGTATAGGGGGTGAGGAATTTTTGCTGTTATTGGTCGATAGCGACCTGAGCCGGGCTCAAAGCGTTGCTGAAAATATCCGTATGCGGATTGAAGAAACCGTTATACGGTCTACTATGGGTGTCAGCTTTAATTTTACAGTCAGTGTAGGCGCCGTATTATATGATGGGCATCCTGATTACCAACGTTTTTTAGATGCCGCAGATTCGGCTTTATATGCGGCTAAAAACAATGGTCGAAACAACGTATATATGGGCTAAATAATGGTATTACCTATACAGCAAGAGATAAAAAAAGCCCTGCGTTTGCAAGGCTTTTTAATTTTAAGCTTAGTAACTTTCAGGCACAGCACTCAAGAATTCACGGCGAGCTTCTTTATCTGTTTTAAAGTCACCTATAAAAGAAACTGTGCGTGTAGTAGATTCCTGTTTACCTACGCCACGCATCATCATACACATATGTGCAGAGTCAATCATGACCGCAACACCCCGTGCTTGAGTCACTTCTGCCACTGCTTCAGCAATTTGTTGGGTCAGATTTTCCTGAATCTGTAAACGACGGGCAAACATTTCAGTAATGCGTGCGAATTTGGACAGACCCAAAACGTTACCTTCTGGCAAATAAGCAATATGTACACGGCCATAAAATGGCAGAAGATGGTGCTCACAGAGTGAATAAAATTCGATATTTTTAACCAGTACCATTTCCCGGTTATCCGAAGGGAAAACCGCATTATTGGTCACTTCTTCCAGTGTCTTGCTATAACCTGACGTGAGGTATGAGAACGCTTTGGCAGCACGCATCGGCGTATCTTTAAGACCGGGACGATTCAGGTCTTCACCAACGGCGGTTAGGATATTTGCGTAGGATTGCTGCATAGACATAAGGCGTGTTCACTTACACTGGTTGAACAAGGGCGACATTGTAACAGAAAACTATCAAAAGTCTGAGAGTTAATAAGCATGCCAATTACTGTTTAAATTTCGGATTTTTTTCAGCACGCTTAAGTAGTACCAGCACTGCGCCTGTACCGCCCTGATTTTCAGGTGCACTGACAAAGGCCAGTACATCACGGTGCTGACGCAACCAGCCATTTACATAGGTTTTAAGCACAGCTTCTGGACCTTTACCATGCACTATTTTGATGACATTCTGATTTTCATCTTTTGCCATCTGAATAATTTGCAAAACTGCTTCACGTGCTTCTTCTACCGTGCAGCCATGGAGGTCGACCGCTTCAAACCAGCGTAAATTTCCCGCTTTTAAGTCTTCAAATACCTTATGTTGCAAGGTCGCGATACGATAGCTCAGTTTAGACTGGCTTCCAACCGGATTTAATACAGCTTGGGTATCTGAGAGTTCAGCCAGCTCAACTTCACGAGGCCCCTCAGCAGCTGCACGTTTAGCCAAGATCTGGGCATTGGGTTTAAACTTTCGTGTTTTTTCCACCTGAGCAATATTACTACCCTGCAAAGGTTGTACACCCTGCAAGGCTTTTTTAAACAGATCCAAGTCTTCACCAGAGTCTTTGTCATCCCGGGCTGATTGAACTTCAGTCTGCTTCGCTTCAGGTGAAGACTGAGGAATAGAAATCTGCTTTCTAAACAGTTTCAGCAGGTTTTGCTGGTCTTTAGAAAGTGTAGAGTCTTTTTTACTCATAAGATAAGGTTTCAACTCTCTGTGGCTGACCGAACAGGGCCGTGAAAGCCTGATCAGGATATGGCTGCTTCATAAAACTCTCCCCAACCAGAAATGCATGAATATCATGTTCCTGCATTAGCCGTACATCATCCGGACTGGCAATACCGCTTTCTGTGACTAACAGTCGAGAAGGATCGAGTAATTTCTTTAAACGTAATGATGTATTGAGGTCAACCTCAAAGGTTTTCAAGTTACGGTTATTTACGCCAAGCAAACAATGGTCTGAAAGCTGTAAAGCACGTTCCAGTTCATATTCATCATGTACTTCTACCAGTACATCCATTCCCTGTTCAAAAGCGGTTTGAGACATTTCTTCAAGTTGCTGGTCAGATAATGAAGCAACAATCAGTAAAATACAGTCAGCATGAAGAGCACGAGCTTCAATAACATTGTAGGGATCAATCAGAAAGTCTTTACGTAATGCGGGCAGGCCGCAGTGCGTGCGCGCAATTTGGATGTTTTCATCAGCACCCTGGAAAAAGTCGACATCAGTTAGTACTGAAAGGCAGGCTGCACCTGCTTGTTCATACTGCCGGGCGATTTCTGCAGGATTAAAATTTTCACGAATGATTCCTTTAGACGGAGAAGCTTTCTTGATCTCTGCAATTACACCAGGATACTTGCATGACAGTGCCTGCACAAAACTACGCACAGGTGTCGCGGCCTGTGCCAGTTCTTCTATATCTTTTAAACTGCGCTGTTTTAAACGCGCAGCCAGTTCTTCAGTTTTACGGTCAACAATTTTACCAAGAATTGTGTTTGCAATATCTACCATGACTGTTTATTCCTGACCGTTATACTTCGTACTGTTTCAAAGTTTTAGTAAATTCTGATAATACGCTCATTTTTTCAAGTGCCTGTCCACCATAAATAATGTCATGCGCTAAAGCGACACCCTGTTTATAACTTTGACTCAACCCAGAAACATACAGTCCGGCACCTGCATTTAGAGCAATCATCTGGGCAGCTTTTTCACCTACCGGCGTTTTCTTTTTGCCTAATGCGTTTTTAATTAACGCCAGACTTTCATCAGAACTATTTACTACAAGACCAGTCAATGTCTGAGATTCTATCCCCACATCTTCAGGATTCAGTATCCATTCGGTAACTTCACCATTCTTTAGTTCAGCGACTGTAGTTGGTGCTGCAAGACTGATTTCATCCAGGCCATCTTTGGAATGTACCACCATGACATGCTCGGCACCTAATTGGTTCATTACTTCTGCAATTGGGCTGCAAAGTTCATCAGAAAATACCCCAATTACAAAACGTTTGACACCGGCCGGATTCGTAAGCGGGCCAAGCAAGTTAAAAATACTGCGAATACCCAGTTCTTTACGTGGGCCTACTGCATATTTCATGGCTTTATGATGGTTAGGTGCAAACAGGAAACCTATACCCATTTCACGGATACAGCGCTCAGTTTGCTGCATGTTCAGATCAAGATTGATCTCTGCTTTTTCAAGCAGGTCGGAAGAACCAGACTTACTTGATACACCGCGGTTGCCATGCTTGGCGATTGTAGCGCCCGCTGCTGCTATAACAAATGCTGATGCTGTAGATACATTAAACAGATTCTGACCATCTCCACCTGTACCCACAATATCAACCAGATAAGGGATATCACTTACATCAATCTTAATAGCAAACTCACGCATAACTCGTGCGGCAGCAGTAATTTCATCAATACTTTCACCTTTCATGCGCAAGCCCATCATCAGTGCACCAATTTGGGCCTCTGTTGTACTGCCTTGCATAATACTACGCATGACTTCTTCCATTTGCGGCTGAGTCAGATGAATGTTTTTTGTAATATGATTAAGAGCTTGTTGAATGTTCATATAAATCACTTAAGCGTAAATTTCTAAAAAGTTCTGGAAAATTTTATGGCCATGCTGACTCAAGATTGATTCAGGATGAAACTGCACACCTTCTACTGGTAATATCTTATGTTTTACACCCATGATCTCTTCCATCGAGCCATCTGCTTCCTTCGTCCAGCAATTTACTTCCAGGCAGTCTGGTAAACTCGCTTGATCAATCACCAGAGAGTGATAACGAGTTGCCGAAAAGGGTGAAGGTAAATGACTGAAAATTCCAGTATCATTGTGATACATGTCAGATAGACGGCCATGCATGACGGTTTTTGCCCGTATAATTTTTCCACCAAATGCTTGTCCAATACTTTGATGCCCCAAACACACACCAAGTAAGGGAATTTTACCGGCAAAATGCTGGATGGCTGGAATAGAAATACCAGCTTCTGTTGGAGAACAGGGACCAGGACCGATCACAAGATACTTGGGTTGCCATCGCTCAATATCATCCAATGTGACACTATCATTGCGAACGACTTTAACTTCTTGATTTAACTCGCCAAAATACTGGACGATGTTATAAGTAAAGCTGTCGTAATTGTCGATCATTAGAAGCATGAGCTTTTAACCTTTTGAAATGTATACACCTATGTGTCTTTAATTCGGATGAACTCTAAGAAAATATTTAACTAAAAACAGGAAACTCAGATTTAGAAATAAATACAAAAGAAAAATTAGAGCGAACAATATCATAGCAAAAAATCATGAATTGCTGCTGAACTATTTCTATTATAGTGTTGAGGCTTATACTTAATATTAAAAAATCTGGCAAATTCTCTTAAATCAACAATTAAGGATGGCCTAAGACTTAAAAAAATCATGCATAGGAGGAATATAAAATAGTAAGTAACTGAGCTACAGCTACTATGAATTAAAAATAAACAGTAACTGTTGAAAGCTGGCTATCATCAAAACTTTTGAGCTAAATTCTCGATAGAAATTAAAAAATAAATAATTTATTAAATTTAGAATATCTATTAGAGCTCCTTAAAAATAAAATCATACAAAAATAACTAAACACAGTCTTAACTTCTAAAAAAATGCACTATTTTGGTTCAATAGTTCTATTATTCTGAATAAAGTAATTTAAGAATGATTGATGATAGTGCAATTCAATCTGCACACAGTATAATACCCGCATAGCTAAGGTTTTTTTAATCTTCACACTATTAAGAAATTCAAAGCATTAGCTTAGTATTCTAAAGTTGGTATGGGAATTGCTTTATATTGAGCAACTACTAACATGCACTCGATAAGTGCAACAAAATTTCATCGGAGCAAAATGAGCATGGCGAACAAGGTCCTTCAACTCATAGAAGAAAGTGGCGCAAAATGGGTCGATTTTCGCTTTACTGATACCAAAGGCAAGGAACAGCATGTTACTTACCCGGCAGACAGTATTGATGAAGATACATTTGAAGATGGCAAAATGTTTGATGGTTCTTCAATCGCTGGCTGGAAAGGGATTGAAGCATCAGACATGATTTTACGTCCAGATGCAGAAACTGGCTTTATCGACCCGTTCTTTGCAGAGCCAACAGTTGTAGTAACTTGTGATGTGATTGAACCATCAACTGGACAAGGCTATGAACGTGATCCACGCTCCATTGCTCGTCGCGCAGAAGAATATTTAAAATCTACCGGTATCGGAGATACTGCATTCTTTGGCCCTGAACCAGAATTCTTCGTATTTGACGAAGTAAAATGGGACATCGATATGTCTGGTGCACGCCATACATTGATCGCTGAAGAAGCTGCCTGGTCTACAGGTAAGGATTATGAAGCAGGTAACTCTGGCCATCGTCCACGTGTAAAAGGTGGTTACTTCCCAGTTCCGCCAGTAGATTCTTCACAGGATATGCGTGCAGATATGTGTGCAAAAATTGAAGATATCATGGGACCAGGCCGTGTAGAAGTACATCACCATGAAGTTGCATCATGCCAGTTAGAAATTGGTGTGAGCTTCAATACCATGGTGCGCAAAGCAGATGAAGTTCAACAGTTCAAATACGCAGTTTGGAATGTTGCACATCAGTATGCAAAAACTGCTACTTTCATGCCTAAACCAATGGTAGGTGACAACGGTTCAGGTATGCATGTGCATATGTCGATCTCCAAAGATGGCAAAAACCTGTTCGCTGGTGATGAATATGCAGGCCTTTCAGAAATGGCATTGTATTTCATCGGTGGTGTAATTAAGCATGCTCGTGCACTGAATGCAATCACTAACCCTTCTACAAACTCGTACAAGCGTTTAGTGCCTCACTTTGAAGCACCAATTATGCTGGCTTACTCAGCACGTAACCGCTCTGCTTCTATCCGTATTCCTTACGTGTCTAGCCCTAAAGGCAAGCGTATTGAAGCACGTTTCCCAGATCCAATGATGAACCCGTACCTGGGTTTTGCAGCATTGTTGATGGCAGGCCTTGATGGTATTCAGAATAAAATCCATCCGGGTGAAGCGGCTGACAAGAACCTGTATGATCTTCCTCCTGAAGAAGAAGCAAAAATTCCTACAGTTGCCCATAGCCTCGATATGGCTCTTGAAGCACTGAAAGAAGATCACGAATTCCTGCTAAAAGGTGGCGTGTTTACTAAAGATATGTTAGATGCATATATCGAACTTAAAACTGAAGATGTACGTCGTCTTAATACGACTACTCACCCAGTTGAGTTTGATATGTACTACAGCCTGTAATTCTATTCTGAATTTCACTGTAAAAAGACCCGCCTTTGTGCGGGTTTTTTTGTATGATGCTGTAATTGATAAACGATATGATGTTATGGCACCACGCAAAAAACATACTGGATTTTTTCCATGGATTGATCCTCAGGATCACAATAAAGGTTTTAAACTGAATTTTTCTGAAGTGACTTATATAGAAATAGGACGTACACCTGAAGGTTATAAACAGGCAGAATTTGTTGCACTGCGACATCCTGAATTCGCTCTGGACTATGATTATCCAAAAAGTTTTTATCTCACTACCGAGGGCTTGATCTTAAAGAAATTACCGAGCGGGACATATGTAGTCATTGCTAAAACAGATAATGGTTAATTGTGAAGTTGGGAAAGTTGTGAGTTCAAAATATAAAAACAAGCATGCTGAGCAGATTCCTGCAGCATTAAAAATGTGGTTATATGCATCAGGTTCCTTAACCCGACAATTAACCGATCTGGCTGGTGGACAGTTTAGGGTCGAGACGCTTAATGAATATTTTCAACGCCCTAACTTTGCTGACAGCCAGTGGATGAAAATGCCAGCTCAGCATACTTCCTGGGTACGTGATACTTATCTATATGGCTGTGAGACACAGCCGTGGGTCAAGGCGAAAAGTATCTTTCCGATACTGAGCCTGCAAGGACGGGCACGTTTATTTCAACACATTGGTCAAAAGCCAATTGGACATTTTTTATTTCAGCGTACCCGGCCCGCCTGTGAGCGGCGTGTAGTTTATCTGGAAGAGGGTTGGACCCGTCAGAGCTGCTATACTTGGCATGGCTGCAAATTTATTGTGCAGGAGACATTCCTGCCAGCTTTTGAGTATTTTATTCAGCAATAACCTCGTTAAGGACAGTCATGGCAACTGTGCATCAGATTACTTGGCGTGAGCGCCTGGAAGCTTATTACTATTTATGCCGTTTTGATAAACCGATTGGCACCGAACTGGTTTTCTGGCCAACCATGTGGGCACTCTGGATAGCGTCAAAAGGTATACCGGACCTAAAAATTCTCTTTATTATGACTTTAGGCGTAATTTTTATGCGTGCTGCCGGTTGTGCTATTAATGACTTTGCTGACCGGAAGGTCGATGCACATGTAGAACGTACCAAATCCCGGCCTTTGGCGACTGGTATAATTAGTGCTAAAGAAGCGGTTTTAGTATTTCTGGTTCTGGTTGCTGCCAGCGCGTGTCTGTTATTTTTCCTCCCTGTTCAAACTTTTTACTGGTCATTTGGCGCTTTATTACTTGCATTCATATATCCTTTCATGAAGCGCTATACTCATTTGCCACAAGTCTTTTTAGGTGCAGCTTTTTCTTGGTCTATTCCAATGGCCTATACCGCAGTGGGCCAGACACCAGATTTAATCTGCTGGCTGCTTTATTTTGGAAATCTGTGCTGGACTGTTGCCTATGATACGCAGTATGCCATTACTGACCGTGAATATGATTTAAAGATTGGTGTAAAATCTACAGCCATCCTTTTTGGCCGTTATGACATTCAAATTATCATACTTTTACAGTTATGCAGCCTTATTCTAATTGGTACAGCACTGTATTTAGAAAATATTTTATTTCCATGGTCGATGACCGCTTTAGTTGTGGTTGCATTCGATTTTATATATCAAACAATTAAAACCAAGGACCGCAATCCCCAAATATGTTTTTGGGCATTCCGTCATAATCGTTGGGTTGGATTCATAATTTTTCTGGGAATATTTTTAAATTTTATATCGTAAAAACAGTGCTCAGGTTGAAAAGTGTTCTATGCAGGACACTTTTTTTGTGTCTTAATATTTGTGCATAAATTTATGCAGAATAAATAATTGATAAAAAGGATATTTTATGAGACGTTCAAGAATTGCTTTAACTATAACAAGTTTAGTTTCGGCTTTATTTCTTACAGCCTGTAATGATGAGAGTGACGATTATAGAGGGGTAAATCCGGATCAGACATTTATTTCTGAAAAGTCTTATTCTAAAGATAGCTTGAGTGGCGCTTCATCTATAAAAATCATGTCCTATAATATGGTCAATGTACAAGGAAAAACAGCGGAAGCCACTGCGCTAGTGATGTTCCCTAAAGTTACTCAACCTAAGGATGGTTATCGAGTAGTGGTTTGGGAACACGGTACTGTAGGCGTAGGGGATAGCTGTGCACCAAGCAATAATACTATTAATCCACGCTTCAAAATTTTAGCTGATACATTATTGGCAGCTGGTTATGTCGTGATTGCTCCAGACTATGAAGGTTTAGGTACTCGAGGAATCCATCCATACCTTAATTTGGGAAGTGAAGCTAAATCTGCAATTGCAGCAGTAAAAGCTGCTAAAGATCAGTACGGCAGTCAGTTGAATAGTTCATGGATGTCAATTGGGCAATCTCAAGGTGGGCATGCCTCATTAGGAACAGCTGAGTTTGCTAATAACGACAGTAACTATAAAGGAGCGGTTGCAGCAGCACCAGCTTCTAGCCTTGGCTATATTATTTCTGTAGTTGCACCACAGGCAATTCAAGATATTCTTGGGAGAGAACAGGCGGGTACTGCGCCTGTTGGCACAGCTGTAGAAGTATATGCCGAGTTACTTGCATATGCTGCATATACCACAGTGGGTATTACTGCTTATGAACCTAGATTTAATTATCGTGAAATCTTCCAGCAACGTTCTCAAAGTATAGCCGAGTTTGCAGAAGGCACTACGGGCGAAAATGGAGTGTGTTTAACTGATTTGCATAACAAATTCGCAGATGATATTCGTGATTTTCTTGCGACTAATGCTGGTAAAACAGTTATGGACTATCCTGGTCTCGCTGGTAATTTTCAAGAGAATCCAACAGTGAAGAAATTTTTGGCTGATAATCAGCCTGCTACTAAAAAAATTAATTCACCTGTTATGATTGTTCAGGGAACTGCTGATATGGCTGTACCATATCCTGTTACTAATACCTTACAAGAGGGACTTAAAAAAATGGGAACTGATGTGACATTTGTCCCTGTTAACGGAGCCGCTCATACTCAGGCGATTGTATGTAGAAATGCTGAAATTTATCAATTTGTACAATCTAAGATGCCAGCTAGAACCAATATAGTGCTTGATCCATCAGTAATAGATGCAAGTAAAAATGTTGAATGTACTGGAGTAGCCCAATAATTTTTTGTATTTAAAATATTCAAATTAAAAGGGTCTTAAAGAAGGCCCTTTTTTTGTTATATTAGTTCAGTTTTAAATTATTTATCTTTGATATTTCTATGACTAAAGAAACGGTGCAATCGAAAGCTAAATTATGGGTATTGATGGGACTGGGTTTATTGATTCCAATTTTTCTGGTCAGTATGGCTTATATTGCAGTAAACAGTGATGCCAAGAATCAGGAAAAGTACCGACAGCAACAAGCTGAACAACTGGCAAAAATCAAGGCACGTGAAGAAGCAGAAAAATTAAAGAAAGAATGAAATTTCAGGCAGAGTTATTAAATATATTCTCAAAAGCTTAAAGTATATCTTTTCGAAGCTGTCGAATAGTTGGAATTTCTGTATATCGTATAATCCTGTAGCCCGCTTCTTTGAGCATCGCATCCCGTTGCCGGTCTTCTTCTTCTTTATAAAGATGTGTAGGGTCATCAAGTTCAATTATGGCAATCACTTCAAACTGAGTGTTTAAAACGACAAAATCTGTAACTTTGCGATTAAATTTCTGACGGATTTTATAGTCATCGCTCGTAATGAGTGCACTAAATGCCACTTGAGCCAGTATATGCTGCTGTGGGAGAGCCTCTTTAAGGCGAATAAACATGCGCTTCTCAAAGGCAGTAATGACCGGTTTAGCCAAAAACTGCTTTTTAGAAGTAAGGTACTGCTGAAGACTTAAATATAGGAGTCCAAGACTTGCCAAGATACCAATAATTAGAAATGAATTATGAATAAATTCTGACACAGTAAGATCTTTCTATAAGAAAAAAGCCCACTTAAATAAGC
>NZ_DBUF01000006.1:280576-377775 GCF_002307755.1 Acinetobacter sp. UBA1297 | reverse complement strand
AGCTATGGGAGAATCTGTGGGCTATTCTATGGAGGAAGAGATAAATGGTCAAGTGGAAACAGCTAAAAAATCATTAGATTTAAAGCGTTTGTTTTAAAAATATTCAGTAAGTGAATCTTGGCGAACAATAAGACCCATCAATAGGAATAATTTGAATATATTCTTGGCGTAATAAAAAAAGCCCACTTAAATAAGCNNAGCTATGGGAGAATCTGTGGGCCATTCTACGGATCAATTATATAGGCGTCAATTAAATAATTTATAAGAATAAACTGATTGATCTATAAATATTCATTTATAAAATAATGTAATAAAAAATCACCCCGCAGGGTGACTTTTTAAGGCAAGAGAAAGATTATTTCTCAACTCCAGCAGGCTGGCCTGCAAGTTTTGCATTTACATATTCCCAGTTTACCAGGCTTTCCAGGAAAGTAGAGATGTACTTAGGGCGTGCATTGCGGTAGTCGATATAATAAGCATGCTCCCATACATCAATGGTCAGAATCGCTACTTTACCATGAGCCAATGGCGTATCCGCATTTGAAGTTTTCATGATTGACAGGTTGCCATTTACTTCATCAGCTACTAACCAAGCCCAACCTGAACCAAACTGTGTAGTAGCCGCAGTTGCGAATTCTTCAGCAAATTTTTCATAAGAACCGAAAGCTGCATCAATTTTCTCAGCAACAGGACCAGTAGCTTTACCGCCACCATTTTTAGTCATACAGTTCCAGTAGAATGTATGATTCCATACTTGGGCTGCATTGTTAAAAATACCTGCTTTAGATGCATCACCCGCAGTTGCTTTGATGATGTCATCCAGCTCTTTACCTTCGAGGTCAGTACCTTCGATTGCTTTAACCAGATTCACCACATAAGTGTTGTGATGTTTGTCATGGTGGAATTCTAAAGTTTCTTTACTAATGTGCGGCTCAAGCGCATCGTAGTCATAAGGAAGAGGAGGTAAAGTAATGGTTGTCATGTTCTAATTCCTTGCATTTGCTGGGTTATACAATTAAGTGCCTCTATTGTAATTGATTATCTGCATGGTAGGCCACGCTTTTTAAATAACAATACATAATAAAGGCCGAATTTATAAACTTGTAAACAATTCCAATCGTAACATAAGGTTTAAACCGGATTGTTCAGTTCATGATAATGATATTCGAGGGCAAACTGTTCAGCCAGTGCTTGACCTAAGCGTTGTACACCATAACGTTCAGTCGCATGGTGCCCACAGGCATAGTAATGTACATCTAATTCCTGAGCCTCATAATAAGTTCGCTCACTAACCTCACCGGAAATATAAGCATCACAACCCTGGGCAGCTGCTTTAGTAATGAAATCCTGAGCAGCTCCAGTACAAAAACCTATTTTTTGCACAGATAACTTTTCCGCAGGTAGATGAAGTACCTGGGTATTTAAACGTTCTGCCAGATAATTTCTAAATGCTTCCGGACTTAATGCTTCTGGTAAATAACCAATGTTACCCACCGGATGCCGTTCAGATGGATCAAGTGCTTCAAGATGCTCAAGGCCAAGTAAATCAGAAATGGCAGCATTATTACCCAATGTTGGGTGCGAATCTAAAGGTAAATGAAAAGCGACAAGAGAGATATTATTCTGTATTAAAGTTTTAATACGTTTGCCGCGCATGCCGGTAATCGGATAGGGTTCGCCTTTCCAGAAATAACCATGATGAACCAATAGCAGATCTGCTTTTTGTGCAATCGCCGCATCAATAGCTTCTTGTGATGCAGTAACTGCACACAAAATTTTATTTACTTCCTGCGAGCCTTCAATTTGCAAACCGTTCGGCGCATAGTCACGAAATTCGGAAGTTTTCAATGTCTGATCACACCATTGAAGAATATCAGTCAACCTGGCCATGATTTACCTTAATAATTAAAATGGACAATGGGATATAGAAACATATTTTATCTTGTAACTAAAGCCAGACAAAACTTTAGTGTGTTTTAAAGCGTATATTTTGTATTTGTATTACAATCACCTAGATCTATTACGCATTAACAAATCAAAAGAATCTAGAGGATAATAACGTGCGCCGAACCTTTGCCTGGTTACCTTGGGTACTGCTGGTCATTGTGATTATCAGTTTTATTGGCTGGCAGAAATTCCATCAGCCCAAAGCGCCAGTCGCTGCTGATGGCGTAAAAATGCCTGCTGAAAAAGTTGAACCTTTAATTGATACCTCCCGTTCTGGAGGAGTAGTCTCTTATAATGCCGCAGTAAAAGTTGCTGCGCCTGCGGTGGTTAATATTTTTACCACGCAAAAAGTTCGGCAGATGAATCATCCCTTATTAAATGATCCGGCATTTCGTGAATTTTTTGGGGATCAGCTACCAGACCAGTTTAATAGCCAGCAGAATGAAAACAGTCTTGGCTCAGGTGTTATTGTGCGTCCTGATGGATACATCCTGACCAATAACCATGTAGTGGCACAAGCAGAACAGATTGTGGTGGCTTTAAATGATGGTCGCCGTGCTGAAGCAAAAATTATTGGTACTGATCCTGATACTGACCTTGCCGTTATCAAGATTGAACTGGATAAATTACCTGTTTTACCTTTTAAACTTAGTGGTAATGAAGTCGGTGATGTGGTGTTGGCAATTGGTAACCCGTTTGGGGTAGGGCAAACGGTAACGCAGGGAATTATCTCTGCAACTGGACGTTCTGATTTGGGAATAAATACCTATGAAGACTTTATCCAGACAGATGCTGCAATTAACCCGGGTAACTCAGGCGGTGCATTAATCGATGTTGCAGGTAATCTGATTGGGGTAAATACGGCAATTTTCTCACAGACCGGTGGCTCACTTGGAATAGGTTTTGCCATTCCGGCTAAAGTCTGTCAGCAGGTGTTAAATGCCATTTTGAAAGATGGCCGCGTAGTAAGAGGATGGCTAGGAATCAGTCTGGTCCCACCTGCACAAACTGATGTACTGGCACCACGTGAGCCAGGTGTCGTAGTTGCGGGAGTACTGGGTAATGGCCCAGCTGCCAAAGCCGGTGTAAAGGTAGGGGACCGCATTTTAAAAGTGAATAATGAGCAGATTACCTCAACATCGCATTTAATCAATTATGTCGCTTTGCAAGCACCGAACAGCACTATCCAGCTTCTGGTGGAGCGCGAAGGCAAGCAGCAGACCTTAAACGTAAATGTAGGAGAGCGTGAAGTTCAGAATCAGGACTCCCAGTTTATTCCATTACCTCGCCGTTAATCTTCCAGTAAAAAGCCTCCATATGGAGGCTTTTTTTATATTTATTTTAAAACTACAACTGGTTAGAAGATTGAGAAGAAAGAAACTCAGCCTTAAATGTGGCAATAGCTTCAATTCGGCGCTGAATCAACATTTCTCCAATATCCGGCCCTTGTATTTCCGGAGGTAAGTCTTGCGCCTTGATTGAACGGACAATCTCGATGACTTGATACATGTAGCTGGCTTGCGGATAAGGACGGTTTTCTAGACCTAAGCGGCCTCTAGAGTCACATTCACATGCCTGTACAAAAGCTTCGACCCGTTCCGGACGGCGTAAAACGTCTAAACGTTGCAACAGGCGCCATAAGGTTCCAGGTTTTAGAGTTAAAGCCTGATGGCATTTTAAGTGTTCTTTGCAGACTGCCAGAGCCAGTTGCTTGGTAGTAGCAGGAACTTTTAAACGATCGCATACAGCAGTTACGGGTTTTACACCACGTTCTTCATGCATGATATGGCGGGGTAGAATATCTGTTGGCGTAAGGGCTTTGCCAAGGTCATGAACCAGTACCGCAAAACGTACATCAAGTGAATAATTCGCCTGACATGCCTGCTGTAAGGACATCAGCGTATGAATACCACAGTCAATTTCAGGATGATATTCTGGCCGTTGAGGAACTCCAAACAGGGCATTCAGTTCCGGTAACAGGATATTTAAAGCGCCACATTCACGTAAAACTTCAAAATAGACATCAGCGCGCTGTTCCATTAAGGCACGAGAGGTTTCTTTCCAGACCCGCTCTGGGGTCAAAGTATCCAGTTCGCCTGTATTAACCAGTTGCTGCATGAGGCTCATGGTCTCTTCAGCAATCTTAAAACCGTAAGGAGCATAGCGAGCAGCAAAACGGGCAACACGTAATACCCGAAGCGGATCTTCAATAAAGGCATCGGAAACATGGCGTAAAACTTTATTTTTGAGATCTTGCCGGCCCTGATATGGATCATATACCTGACCTTGTTCATCCATGGCCATAGCATTAATCGTTAAATCGCGACGGATTAAATCTTCTTCCAGAGTCACGCTGCTATCCGTATGAAATTCAAAACCATGATAGCCCTGACCGGATTTACGCTCAGTACGCGCTAAAGCATATTCATCCTTAGTATCAGGATGCAGAAATACTGGAAAATCCTTACCAACTGGCATAAAACCCTGAGCGAGAAGCTGCTCAGGCGTTGCTCCTACCACAACATAATCTTTTTCTTGATAGGGATGGCCAAGCAAATGGTCCCGGACAGCACCGCCTACTAAATAAACTTGCATGAAAAAACCTCTATTCTTCAAGCAATCATGCAACAGAATAGAGGTTTTCTCAAGTAAAGAACTTTAGCTTTTATTCAGTTGAAGCTTATACCTCAGCTTGCTGAATTTCAGCAACAGTCAGTGCAGTCATATTAACCAGACGACGGGTGGTGGCGGTTGGGGTTAAAATATGCACCGGTTTGGCAGCACCCAGCAGAATCGGGCCAATTGTTACGTTATTGCCTGAAGTAGATTTAAGCAGGTTAAACGAAATATTGGCTGCATCCAGATTTGGCATAATCAGCAAGTTGGCAGAACCTTTGAAGCGTGAATTCGGGAATGCAAAATGACGAATATTTTCATCAAGTGCTGCATCACCGTGCATTTCACCTTCAACTTCCAGCTCTGGCGCAATACGTGACAGAATTTCATATACCTGACGCATTTTTTGTGCACTTGCATCCGTCTGGTCAGAACCGAAGCTTGAATGTGATAACAGGGCAATACGGGGCGCGATCCCAAAACGGCGTACTTCTTCAGCTGCCAGAATTGTCATTTCAGCGAGCTGCTCGGCAGTCGGATTAGTATTGACATAGGTATCTGCAATAAACAGGGTGCGGTCTTCAAGCATTAATGCATTTAAAGTAAAGAACGTACTACGACCTTCACGTAACCCAATGACATTTTTAACAAAATCTAGGTGAATGTCATAGCTTGAATATGTACCGCAGAGCATACCATCTGCTTTGCCATGACGTACCAGCATGCCTGCAATCAAAGTGGAGCGGCGACGTGCCTCACGCTGTGCATATTCAGGTGTTACCCCTTTACGCTGCATTAACTGATAATAATCGTCCGCAAACTTTTCATAGTCAGGATTCTTTTCCTGATCTACGATTTCAATATTTACGCCCTGTTCAAGACGCAATCCTAGTTTTTTGATATTAGCTTCAATAACCGCAGTACGTCCAACCAGAATCGGCTTAGCCAGACCTTCATCTACTGCAATCTGAACAGCACGTAATACACGAAGGTCTTCACCCTCAGCATAAGCAATGCGTTTCGGATCAGTCTTCGCCTGTGCAAAAATTGGCTTCATGATAAATGCCGAGTTATAAACAAACTCGGACAAACGCTGGCGATAAGCTGAGAAATCTTCAATCGGGCGGGTAGCTACACCAGAATCCATCGCTGCCTGAGCGATAGCAGGAGCAATTTCCAGAATTAGGCGTTGATCCAGTGGACGCGGAATTAAATATTCACGGCCAAATGAAGCTGATTTTTCGCCATATGTCGCTGCATCTGCTTCAATATGTGCCATACGTGCAATCGCATGTACACAGGCAATTTTCATTTCTTCATTAATTGTAGTTGCACCCACATCAAGTGCGCCACGGAAGATATACGGGAAGCACAGGGCATTATTGACCTGATTCGGATAGTCTGAACGGCCTGTTGCCATAATGACATCAGGACGGACCTCGTGAGCATGTTCAGGCAGAATTTCAGGGTCCGGATTGGCAAGTGCGAAAATAATCGGGTTCTCTGCCATTTGCTTGACCATTTCTTTGGTCAGGATACCTGCGGCAGAAAGCCCCAGGAACATATCTGCACCGGCCATGACTTCATGGAGCTGGGTTTGCGGAATGTCCTGTACATAGCGTTTTTTAGACTCATCTAGCCCATCACGTGAGGTAGTTAGCAGGCCTCGAGAGTCAGCAACAATAATATTGTCTTTGTTTACGCCCAGCGCACACAGCAGATCAAGACAAGATAACGCAGCAGCACCGGCGCCTGAGGCTACAATCTTGATCTCATCAATTTTTTTATTGATCAGTTGCAAGGCATTTAGTAGGGCAGAACCTACAATAATACTGGTACCATGCTGGTCATCATGAAATACCGGGATATTCATGCGCTCACGGAGTTTGCGCTCAATATAAAAACATTCTGGTGCTTTAATGTCTTCAAGGTTGATACCGCCGAATGTTGGCTCAAGTGCTGCCACAATATCAACAATCTTGTCGGGATCATTTTCAGCAATTTCAATATCAAATACATCGACACCGGCAAATTTTTTAAAGAGTACGCCTTTGCCTTCCATTACCGGTTTAGAGGCTAATGGACCAATATTTCCCAGTCCTAAAACAGCAGTACCATTACTGACCACAGCAACCAGATTGCCCCGTGCCGTATATTTTGCGGCAGCTGAAGGGTCACGTTCAATCTCAAGACATGGAGCTGCAACACCTGGAGAATAGGCTAAAGCAAGATCACGCTGGTTGACAAGCTGTTTACTTGGAGTGACGCTAATTTTTCCTGGTGTTGGGAATTCATGATAGTACAAAGCTTGCTGTTTTAATGATTGATCGTCCATTTGAATCTCGATTGTTACATGTGTTGGCCCAGCAGCATGCTGGTCGGTTTTGGCTAAATTTTATCGAATATACCATTACTTGAGCGCTTATCCCAGCGTAAAACCAGGCTTTTTCCATTCACTCAAGTTATAGTCATAATGTCTGGCTTTATAGTTAAAATATTTTAAGAAAAAAGCGAGCTGAAAATAAAAGCTCACAATGCCCAGAGGATATAAGAGCTTATATCAAAATGATTACAGGTTTTTTTAAATACGAATATAACTGAAACTAGTCATTACTTAATCACATATTTACAAGCTTGAGTTAAAAGTGATGAATAATGAATTAATTTAACCTCGTATATCATCGGTATGATTTTAGCACGTTGAAAAATGGTGATTTAAGATAGATAAAGCGACTACAGGCGCTGTTTCAGTACGCAGTATGCGTTCTCCAATGCACCAGTTTTTAAAGCCAGCATGATTGGCCATGTCTATTTCTGCTTCACTCAACCCGCCTTCCGGACCGATTAACAGTGCCAGATCTGTTTGAGCATCGGTTAAAACATTCTGCTGACGCTTATTGGGAGCAAGCACTAGCCGGGTTGCTGGTAAATCTTGCTGTAGCCAGTCTGTGAGTGGAACAGGGGGTAATATCTCTGGAATTCGGTTCATGCCACATTGCTCACAGGCTGCAATTACAACAGCTTGCCAGTGATCGAGCTTTTTTTGATCGCGATCGTATTTTAAGCGCATTTCACAACGTTCTGATGTTAACAGCTGAATGGTCGTAACACCCAGTTCTGTGGCTTTTTGAATGACATAATCCATTCGGTCACCTTTGCTCATGACCTGACCCAATACTGTTGTAAAAGGTGGAGTACGATCTACCGGGTTAGACGTCCTGATTGCAACAGATGCAGTTTTCTTGCTGATTTCTGTCAAATTCGCTTCAAATTCACCACCCCGTCCATTGAACAGGGTGGCACTATCACCAATCTGTGCACGTAATACCTTCACCCAATGATGAAACACTGTTTCTGTAAGCTCAACTGTTGTTCCTACAGTTAAATCAGCTTCAATATAAAAACGTGGCATGAATGTATTACTCTTCAAAAAAGCAGATGATTAATTTAGCTCAGGCTAAACCCAGGTCAAGTACAAGCTGGCGGGCGGGTTCGGTCTGGTTCATTGAATAGAAATGCAGACTTGGTGCACCACCAGCAATCAGACGTTCGCAAAGCTTTAGCACGACTTCATGACCAAAAGCCTTAATCGCGGCACTGTCATCGCCATAAGCAGAGAGCTGTTTACGAATCCAGCGTGGAATTTCTGCACCTGTGCCGTCAGCAAAGCGGATCAGGTTGCTGGCGTTAATGATGGGCATAATACCTGGTGCAATAGGAATATGAATCCCTTCCTTTGCAAGGCGATCCAAGAAATAAAAATAGGAATCCGGGTTAAAGAAAAACTGGGTAATACCTGCATTTGCGCCAGCATTAACCTTTTCAATAAAGCGACGAATATCAGCATCAAAGCTTTCTGCCTGAGGATGCATCTCCGGATAGGCTGCAACTTCAATATGAAAGTGATCACCTGAATGTTCACGGATAAAACGTACCAGATCCTGTGCATATGGAAGTTCGCCCAGACCGACCTGACCGGATGGCAAATCACCACGCAGGGCAACAATACGTTTAATGTTTTGAGATTTATACAGATCCAGCAGCTCTGCTATACGTGCCTTATCATCCCCGATACAGGAAAGGTGAGGTGCTACCGGTGTACCCTTGCCATTAAACTCTTCAATTGCAGCCAAGGTACGTTCACGGGTGGAACCTCCGGCACCATAAGTCACCGAAAAGAATTCCGGATTCAAATGTTGAAGATCCTGGTGAACCAGTTTGAGCTTTTCTGCGCCAGCATCAGTTTTTGGCGGAAAAAACTCAAAAGAAATCGGAACACGTTTAGTCATTTTTCAAATCCTTTGTTTAATTTATAAATATGCCAGACAAAGAAAAGGGCAGGATGCCTAAACATCTGCCCTTAAGATATCTTAATATTTATAAGCGTCAGACTTGAACGGACCTTCTACCGGTACACCAAGGTAAGCTGCCTGCTCAGTGGTCAGTTGTGTCAGTACTCCACCAAAACCTGCAACCATTGCGGCAGCAACTTCTTCATCCAGTTTCTTCGGTAGCAGTTCTACACGGATTTTTGCTTGTTTTTGATCTTCTGAAAGATCAGCAAATTTCTCGGCAAACAGGTGCATCTGGCCTAAAACCTGGTTGGCGAAAGAACCATCCATCACACGAGATGGATGGCCTGTAGCATTACCCAGGTTCACTAAACGACCTTCAGAAAGAAGAATCAGATAATCGTTTTCATTTTCTGAACGATATACCTGATGTACCTGAGGTTTAACTTCAACCCATTTATAGCCACGCAGGTAAGCTGTATCGATTTCAGTGTCGAAGTGCCCGATGTTGCAAACCACTGCACCTGCTTTTAGTGTATCCAGCATCGCAGCATCACATACGTGATAGTTACCGGTTGTAGTAACAATCAGATCAGTATTTTTGAGAAGATCTACATTAATATCTTCTTTATTACCGGTCTGAACACCATTTTTATATGGAGATACTACTTCGTAACCATCCATGCAGGCCTGCATTGCACAGATTGGGTCAACTTCAGTTACGCGTACAATCATGCCTTCTTGACGAAGTGATTGTGCAGAACCTTTACCTACATCTCCATAACCGATAACAAGTGCACGGCGGCCAGAAAGCAGCATGTCTGTTGCACGTTTGATGGCATCGTTAAGTGAGTGACGACAGCCATACTTGTTATCATTTTTAGACTTGGTTACGGAGTCATTGACATTGATGGCAGGAACTTTCAGTGAACCGTCTTTCCACATTTCGAGTAGACGTGCAACACCCGTAGTAGTCTCTTCAGTAATACCATGAATTTTTGCAATCAGTTCAGGATACTTTTCATGTACAACAGCCGTTAGGTCACCGCCGTCATCCAGAATCATGTTGGCATCCCAAGGTTTGCCGTTTACATTGATTTGCTGTTCAAGACACCACATGTATTCTTCTTCAGTTTCGCCTTTCCAGGCAAAAACAGGAATACCAGATGCAGCAATTGCAGCAGCAGCGTGGTCTTGAGTCGAGAAGATGTTACATGAAGTCCAGCGAACTTCTGCGCCCAATTCAACCAGTGTTTCAATTAAAACTGCAGTTTGAATAGTCATATGGATACAGCCGAGAATTTTCGCGCCTGCCAGTGGTTTTGCTGCTGAATAACGCTTACGCAGACCCATCAGGGCAGGCATTTCAGCTTCAGCAAGTTTAATTTCTTTACGGCCGTAATCAGCAAGTGAAATATCGGCAACTTTATAATCTGTAAATGAAGCAGTAACCGCGTTCATCAGGATCTCCTAGAAAAAATAGTATGGATCATTCAGTTCGCGGATGCCGTTGTTGGTAAGCTTGAACAGACATACCGATCGTCGAGCCTGGCGATTTTACATTTAGTGCCTGTAAAACGTCGCAGCATCCCTCGACTAGCGCAGTATTGTACTTGGATTCTAAAAACGTTCCAAGTTATAAGATGCAATATTATTTATTTTCCTTATACCAAGGTTTTGACTGGTCAAAAGTCTGCCTGTTTTGGTTGTAGTTTTAAAAATTACATTACAGTTTTTAATCTTATTACCAGTTAAAAGTCATGATGCAATTTGCACTTAAATAAATATTATTTTTAATCTGAATAGTGAATACCTGACATGCAGTTTCTTATATCAGGTTTTAAAGTCCAGACGTGAAATCTGCTGTCAAAAAGCATCAATATTATTTCTGCAAAATACATATATTTGTATAATATCCAGTCTCTTTTTAAGAGTAGAAGTTCTACAAATACTGTTTAAAGTGGTCAATAGCCCGGGCACGACTGTATTTTAAATCTACTATGGGTTTTGGATAGTGCAGTTGCTGGACAGTTTTACTTTCATAGGGTGCGTGAATTGTTTTAGCATCCAGATGTGCCAGTTCCGGTATCCATGTACGGATATATTGACCTTCAGGATCAAACTTTCTGGACTGACTGACCGGGTTGAAAATACGGAAATAGGGCACTGAATCCGTGCCGGTGGAAGCACACCATTGCCATCCCCCATTATTTGCCGCCAGGTCACCATCAATCAAATGCTGCATAAACCACTGTTCACCTTGGCGCCAGTCAATCAGAAGATTCTTACACAAGAACATGGCTGTAATCATGCGGACCCGGTTATGCATCCAGCCAGTGACCAATAACTGCCGCATTCCTGCATCTACAATTGGAATACCAGTTTGGCCTTGCTGCCAGGCAGTTAATGCAGTTTTATCATCGTGCCAGGGAATATTCCGAGCATTGGCTTTGAAAGGTAAATATTTTGAGACATTTGGAAACAGATAAAGAATATGCTGATAAAATTCACGCCATAGCAGCTCATCTAGCCAGATGCTCTGGCCCTCCTGTTCAGGTACAAAGTACCCCCTTTGATGCCGGAATAAAGCCTGTATACATTGGCGTATAGAAAGTACGCCAATATTCAAATAGGCAGAGAGCTGACTGGTTCCGGAGTGTGCAGGAAAGTCTCGCTCAATATGATAATGCTGAATATGATTTTCAAGAAATTGTTCAAGTAATGTATGAGCATGGTTTTCGCAAGCAGGCCAGAGCTGTTGAATGGATTCTGGAACAGGTATGTCACAAAGCTGCCTGATATCTGGCGCTGTCTGCTGAAACTGATCAAGAGCAGGGAGAGTTATAGGATTTTGAGCTGTAATTTCTGTATAACATTTTGGTAGCGCTATTTCTAAACGGCTATAACAGGCTTTTTTAAAGGCACCAAAGACCTGATAAGGCTGTCCATTTTGGTTGGTAATACTACCGAAAGGGAATAGAGTGCGGTCTTGGTATAAAGTCAAAGCAATACCGGATGTATCGAGCAGTTGCTGACAGTCCTGATCACGTTGCTGCTCGTTTATACCTGCCTCAATATGGGCATGTATTTGCTGAACACTTAAACTTTGACAGCATTCAAGCAAAAACTCAGGAACTTCCTTCCAAAGAGGAATAGTTTTTATAATGATAGGGATATTGAGCTGTTTTAACTGTTCTTTTAAAACTTTAAGCTGTCTTAAATAAAGATCAATTTTGATCACGGCATCATCATGTTGCCGCCATTGAACTGGTGAAAGGGTAACAAGCGCAATGCAGGGACCAGTCTGTCTGGCATGCCATAATGCAGAATGGTCAACAATACGTAAATCCTGACGGAACCAGACCAGTTGATATGCAGACATAAAAGCCAGTAATTAAAATAACATTATGTTTATCATTAAGAAAAATGGTTAAAAAATCAAGCTGAAGCTATTTCTAATACTGAAAAATAACTATAAAAAAAGCAAAGCCTGAGCTTTGCCTTTTTTGATCAGATGATCTTAGTGGTGGTGACCACCCGCGCCATGAACATGCCCATGATCAAGCTCTTCTTGAGTTGCATCACGGATATCAACAATTTCAACTTCAAAAGTCAGGTCTTGACCAGCTAGCGGGAAGTTCGCATCAACCAGTACGTTTTCGCCTTCAACTGCTTTAACAGTCACAATCTGAACACCGTCATCAGTTTGTGCTTGGAACTGCATACCAGGCTGGATATTATCTACACCTTGGAACATTTGAGCTGGAACTTCCTGTACAAGGTCAGGATTATATTCACCGTAACCTTCAGCAGCAGGTACATTTACAGTAAATTTCTCGCCTACTGTTTTACCAGCCAACGCATTTTCCAAACCAGGAATAATGTTACCCGCACCGTGCAAATAAGCCAGTGGTTCACCCTGAGATTGGTCGAGAGTCTCGCCCTCTGCATTGGTCAGTGTATAGTGGAATGAAACCACATGATTATTTGCAATAGCAGTCATATTATTGATCCAGTCAATTTTTTGAAGGGTACATCATAAGATGAAACACAGCGCTTTTAGAAGAAAAATCCTAAAAAAACTGTGATTTCGATCTTTTTGAAGCCAATTTATTCAATTATGGGGTTGTGTGATGAAATTTCAATGCAATTTTATTTTCGGCCGAATTCTTCGTGTAACAAAATCTCTCACTGTGAGTGCACCAGCCTGGCTGTAGCCATATATATTAGCCTGATGTAAGCGGTATAGTGAGATATACAAGCCTTTGGCGACCGGTCCCTGGACATTTACCTGGCCCAGGAGTTGGCCCACAGCCTTATTCTGGCTTAATGAAATCAGTGAGCCCTTATCGGAAAAATGGAACATGGGTATTGGCCGCTCCGCAATACGGGCTGTTAAAGCTCTAACCAGAAAATTTGCTTGCTGGCTAGCAACCTGAGCACGGGGCCCAAGGGGTGGCTGGCCTGCTTCAAGCTGACAGTGCGCACAATCACCGAAAGCGAAAATATCCGGGTAACTATAAGTCTGCAGGGTTGCATAGATTTTAATACGGTTTAAGTGATCTTTTTCAAAGCTTTCTAGCTGTTCAATGACCTGCGGTGCCTTGATACCGGCTGCCCAGATATTTAAATCAGTTTGCAAGACACTTCCATCCTGAAAAGAGATATGGTCTTTAGCGACATGCTGTACTTTATGGCCAGTCAGGACTTCAATGCCTAGCGTTTTGATTTGTCGTAATGTATTTTCGGCCACTTTTTCTGGAAGGGCAGGCAAAATCCGGTCTGCTGCTTCAATTAAAGTAATTTTAACCAGATCAGGATGTATATGATTCAGGCCATAACGGTAAAAATTTTCTTTAGCCTCGACCAGTTGTGCTGCAAGCTCTACACCCGTTGCACCAGCACCGATGATTGCAATATTAAGATGATTAGGCTGTTGGGAATACTGTGCATCCAGATAAGTGTTCAATAAATCTTTCTGAAACTGGTCAGCCTGAGCACGGTTGTCCAGGAAATAGCAATATTCTTTAGCTCCTTCTGTATTGAAATCATTTGATACCGAACCTACAGCAAGTACTAGCGTGTCATAGCTTAACGTTTTAAGGTTTTTGCCTGTGGCGGAGCAAAGCTGAATCTGTTTTTTCTCGGGTAATACATTACATAGGCTGCCTGATACAAACTGGTAGTGATGTCTGGCGGCATGAGCAAAATAATTGACTTCCTCGCTATATGGGTCCAGCGTACCGGCAGCGATCTCATGAAGAAGAGGCTTCCAGACATGAGTAAGGTTCTGGTCAACTAGCGTGATTTTTGCTTTAGCTTGCTTGCCCAGACTATTGCCTAACCGGGTCACCAGTTCGAGGCCACCTGCGCCACCGCCGACCACGACGATATGATGTAATTCTTGAGCCATTTTGTACCTGTTTATATTTTATTTCTAAGGAAACATAAAAAAGAAGATGGCAAAACTATGCCATCTTCCTGATTGATTCTTTGTTATATTTATATGGGTTTATAGATTTTAACAGTTAAGAATTAAATACTTCTGGTGCAATTTTCATCTCATCATTACTCATAAACGGAAATAAGCTGACCAACCATAAAAAGATTCTCTGAAAAAAATTAGCTTCTTCAATATGCACTTCATTTTCAATATCAAATGTGCTGATCAGCTGGTTATTCTGATAGACATGCACAGTTGCAAGTTTCATGACCTGCATTAACGGGGCAGTTAACTGCTTGGTATTCAGTTCAATATTGATATGAGTGTTGGTCGTCTGCAAGGGTTCGATGGTTTGCAATATACCATTACCCGTATTAAGCATAATACGCTGGGTTGCATTATCAAAAGTCTGTAGGTCAATTGCATAAGGCTGGTTATATAAAGAGGTCGTTATAATCTTCAGTTGGGCTGACTTTACCTTAAACATTTTTAAGGTTGACTTGACTACCGGCAGTTCACCGAGTAGTTGTTTGTCTTTGATCGCAACTTCATCTCGCGTATATGCATAGCCTAGATTCAGCAACTTATAAGCTACCTCGGCACGTTTTATAGCACTGGTTGTACCCATAACTACTACAATCAGGCGGCGGTTAGGTAAATCTGCATTCATGGTAGGGCGACTGGCCGTAAGCGCAAGGTTATAACCCGCAGCTTTGGTAAAACCGGTTTTTAGTCCGTCTACTGTTGCATCCTGCTTGAGTAACAGATTGGTAGCACGATGAAAATGATTGTTATAGGTAAAGCTCTGCTGTTTGGAGTAATTTAGATAATCCGGTGTGTCATTTACCAGTGCCTGGCCCAGCAGTGCCAGATCATGCGCAGTTGAATAATGCCCATCCATGGTGATGCCAGCCGGATTGGTAAAATGAGTATTTTTCATTCCAAGCTTTTGAGCTTCCTGATTCATGCGTTCAATGAATGCAGGCACGTTTCCAGAAATTCGCTCTGCTAAAGTCACCGCAGCATCATTGGCTGACATCACAATAAGACCAGCCAGAAGCTGATCAACTGAAATCTGCTCGCCTTCCTTCAGATACATCTGAGATTCATCCCACATGACCATTTTTACCACCGGGGTCGCAGTCAGAATTTCATTTCGATTCAGTTTCCCGTTCTCAATTTCCTTGAGGGCAATATAAGCCACCATCATCTTGGTAAGTGAAGCAGGTGAGCGCTGTACCTCACTATTATATTCGGCAATTATCTGTCCCGACTGCGGGTCCAGAATGCTCCAGGCTGCGGCTTCAACTGATTCAGGGACCACCTGAAGCAGGCGGGCGTTGGCCAGACTGGCACAGCACAAGCTAAATAAAATAAAGAGGTAAGCAAATATTCTCAACGGGAAGTACCTTTATATGCCGGATTGATCGCAGATGATGCGAAAAACACAGGCATGCTATGCCTTTTTTTTTCTGAATGCTAGCGACTTTTAAGGACAAATAAGACTTATCCGCATCACTTTGTAAAAAAATGCTAAGCTAAATGCTAATTTCTTTCTGTTGATCTTTTATTACGACTTATGTTGCATTATCAAATCGAGTTCGATGACTATCGCCAGCACCTGATTCACGTAACTTTACGCTTCTTGGCCAATCCAAATCAGGTCCTGTGGTTACCGACCTGGATTCCGGGCAGTTATTTGATTCGTGAGTTCTCAAAGCATATCGAAGCAGTGAAAGCCTATGATGAAGCAGGCCGGATTTTAAACATCAGTAAGACTGAAAAAAATAAATGGCGCCTGTTTAATACAGACCATGAGCTGATTACGGTTGAATATGATGTGTATGCCTATGATCTTTCAGTTCGCGGAGCTTATGTTGACCAAACCCGTCTTTACGTAAATCCGGCCTGTGTTTGTCTGGGGCTGGAGGGGCAAGAAGACACAGCTATTGAGGCTGAGGTATTTTTACCGGAAGAGTTGAAACACTTTCAGCTTGCCACCGCTTTAAGCTCTAAGACACTAGTTCGAGGCCGTTATACCTTAAAAGCCAAGAATTATATGGAGCTTATTGATGCACCATTTGAACTGGCAGAGCAGACCCGTTTCAGTTTTAAAGCACAAGGCATTCCACATGAGTTTGTGGTATCCGGCAAACATGCAATGAATGTTGAGCGCATGCAGCAAGATATTGAAAAAATCTGTGCGACAGAAATTTCCATGTTTGGCTCAGCGCCGTTTGAACATTATACCTTTATGACCATGGCTACAGGTAACAGTTATGGTGGTCTTGAACATCCGAACAGTACCAGTTTAATTACTCCACGTGATGATTTGCCTAAGGCTGATGAGCCTGAAGAACCCTCCAAGGATTATCAGCGCTTTTTAGGACTGTGCAGCCATGAATATTTTCATTCATGGCTGGTCAAATTTATACGTCCAGAAAACTTTACTGACTATGATCTGAACAAGGAAGGTTACACTTCACTGTTATGGATTTTTGAAGGATTCACTTCTTATTATGACGATCTCATTTTATTGCGTAGCGGCGTAATCAAGCAGGAATCCTATTTAGAATTACTCAAAGCCCAGATAGACCGCTATTTACAAAATCCGGGCCGTTTTGTGCAGACCGTGGCAGAGTCAAGTTTTGATGCCTGGGTGAAATTTTACCGTCAGGATGAAAATTCAAACAATGCGGGCACCAGCTATTACAACAAAGGCTGCCTGGTAGCACTATGTCTGGATCTGGGCCTGCGTTTACGTGGTTCGAGCCTCGACGCTTTAATGCGTAAGTTGTATGAAAACACTCAAAACGGCATACAGGTAAATGAACGTACTATTTATGATTTGTGCGAGCAGTTGACTGGTGATAAGTGGATTGAACAGATTAATCATCTGATTAACACGACTGATGAATTGCCACTTGAGCAGCTCTTGCCGGAGTTTGGTCTTAGTTACAGTTTGAAAAATGACAAGTCTCTACCATTTGGTTTAAAACTGGCAGATAAAGCCGAGGGGGTAGTTGTGCAGACTGTACGCCGTGATGGAGTCGGTGCAAGAGCAGGACTTTCTGCCCATGATATTATTATTGCAATTGATGGTTTAAAAGCCACCACTAAACTGATTGAAAAATATGCAAAACAGCAAGGAAATTATAGCCTGCTTGCTTTCCGTCGTGATGAACTGATGCAGTTTGAAGTGCAAGGTGGTTCTACAGATCTAACTACTGTAGAGCTAAAAGTAGATAATCAAGCCAAGATTGAAACTTGGTTAAATGCCTAACAAGTGCTATATCTCACTTGAACCGGTACTCATGTACCGGTTTTTTATATTCTGTAATTTTAAAATTAGATATAGTTCGTTTTATCTTATAGAGTGAACTTATTATTTAGTAGAGCAAATCTTAAAATAGGATCTGCTTGATATAAACTATAAGAAATAGCTCATCATTTTATAAATAGAGTTTAGGTACCAAGCGGTAATATATTTGCTGTAGCTTGTAAGCAACTTAACTTAATAGTATTTCTTGGCGAAATAACAGTTGTGATGAATTGTATAAAAAGTGGTCGGTGTTTGGGAGGGTAATATTATATTTTATCTAAACTAACCATATTTCATAGTAAAGCTTTTAAGCTATACACTACTATTTCGTATCGAAATGTCGTTATCACAAGATCTTGCGTTGACTGAAAGGTCATGAGGGCTGATACTCTCAAGGTTTATTCAAGCATTTCGGTTTAAAGGGGCAGGGCCAAAAGCTCAATCCTTAAACACTCAATCCAACGCAAGGGGCTATATATGGCTGGTGGAAAGTCAACTATCATTTACACACTGACTGACGAGGCGCCACTGCTGGCGACCTATTCGCTACTGCCGATCATTGAGACCTTTACTAAGCCGGCCGGTGTTAAAGTTGTTAAAACTGACATTTCTGTGGCTGCACGCGTGCTCGCTGAATTCTCGGACTACCTCAGTGAAGAGCAGAAGGTAGTAGACAATCTTGCAGAGCTAGGTCGTCTTACCCAAGATCCAGATACTAATATTATCAAGCTTCCAAATATCAGTGCCTCTGTTGCGCAGTTGATCTCGTGTATCAAAGAGCTTCAATCAAAAGGTTATGCAATTCCGGATTATCCAGAAAACCCGGTAACTGAAGAAGAAAAAGCAATTAAGATACGTTATAGTAAATGTTTGGGTTCTGCAGTAAACCCTGTACTACGTGAAGGTAACTCTGACCGTCGTGCACCAGCTGCAGTCAAAAACTATGCGAAAAAACACCCGCACTCTATGGGTGAATGGAAGCCTTGGTCACAAACCCATGTTTCACATATGCAGGAAGGGGACTTCTACCACGGCGAAAAGTCAATGACACTTGACCGTGCGCGTAATGTAAAAATGGAATTGATCACCAAGTCTGGTGAAACCATTGTTCTGAAGCCAAAAGTAGCGCTTCAAGATGGCGAAATCATCGACTCAATGTTCATGAGCAAAAAAGCGCTTTGTGACTTCTATGAAAAAGAATTAGATGATTGTAAAGAAGCTGGCATCCTGTTCTCTTTACACGTAAAAGCGACCATGATGAAAGTATCACACCCGATCGTATTCGGTCACTGTGTGCGTATTTACTATAAAGATGCATTTGAAAAGCACGGTAAACTGTTTGACGAGCTAGGCATTAACGTTAACAACGGTATGGCTGGTCTTTACGAGAAAATTGAAACTTTACCAACCTCTGTACGTGAAGAAATTATTGCTGACTTGCATGCTTGTCAAGAGCACCGTCCAGCGCTTGCGATGGTTGATTCTGCAAAAGGGATCACTAACTTCCACTCACCAAATGATGTCATTGTTGATGCTTCTATGCCGGCAATGATCCGCGGTGGCGGTAAAATGTGGGGTGCTGATGGCAAACCTTATGACTGTAAAGCAGTAATGCCTGAATCGACTTTTGCACGCATCTATCAGGAAATGATTAATTTCTGTAAGTGGAATGGTAATTTCGATCCACGTACGATGGGTACGGTACCTAACGTTGGTCTGATGGCGCAAAAAGCTGAAGAATACGGTTCCCACGACAAGACATTCGAGATTCCTGAAGCGGGTATCGCGAACATCACTGATCTTGAAACAGGTGAAGTGCTGATGTCTCAGAATGTGGAAAAAGGTGATATCTGGCGTATGTGCCAAGTGAAAGATGCGCCAATCCGTGACTGGGTAAAACTGGCTGTAAATCGTGCACGTAACTCAGGTATGCCGGCTATCTTCTGGCTTGACCCATACCGTCCACATGAAAATGAGCTGATCAAGAAAGTACAGAAATACTTAAAAGATCATGATACGACTGGTCTGGATATCCAGATCATGTCTCAAGTACGTGCAATGCGTTATACGCTTGAGCGCGTAGCTCGCGGTCTGGATACTATTTCAGTAACAGGTAATATTTTACGTGACTACCTGACTGACCTGTTCCCGATTATGGAACTGGGTACATCAGCGAAAATGCTGTCTATCGTGCCATTAATGGCTGGTGGCGGCATGTATGAAACGGGTGCTGGCGGTTCTGCACCAAAACATGTTCAGCAGTTAGTTGAAGAAAACCACTTACGCTGGGATTCTTTAGGTGAATTCTTGGCACTGGCTGTTTCTTTAGAAGAAATGGGAATTAAGGAAGGTAATGACCGTGCCAAGCTGTTAGCCAGAACACTTGATGAAGCTACTGGTAAACTGCTCGACAACGATAAATCTCCATCACGTCGTACTGGTGAACTGGATAACCGCGGTAGTCACTTCTATTTATCACTATATTGGGCTCAGGCACTTGCTGCACAGGACGAAGATGCTGAACTTAAAGCAAAATTTGCTCCACTGGCCCAAGCCTTAGCTGAAAATGAAGAGAAAATTATTGCCGAGCTTGCACAAGTGCAGGGTCAACCAGCTGATATTGGTGGCTATTACGCTATTGATCAGGCAAAAGTAAATGCGGTAATGCGTCCAAGTACCACATTCAATAATGTAATTTCGAGCGTTGCTGTTTAACATTGTATAAAGCCGGATAACCTGCTGATAATATAAAAGCCAGTGCACATGCACTGGCTTTTTTAATCAAATACTAAAAAAACTTTTATAGAATGAATTTTTTATATGCTAAGGATATCACTGTTATTTTTAACTTTTATGTTTTAATTAGATTTATAAGATAGAACTCTAAACATTATTACTCCTATCTTTATTCCTTAAATGCTTGAGTTTATAAATTGTTTTTAAGCAAATTTCCTGCGCAGATCATAGGGCGCATAATGATCATCAAATAATAAATAATTGCGGAAATGACTACCCAGTGGGCGGATCAGATCTAGATCGGCAATATAAGGAAAACGTTCATCTGTATAAAAGGGCTGATTTGCTGGCTGGCGCTGTATAAGATGATTGTGTAAATACTTTTCAATCAACAAGTTGTTGTGTTCGGGATTCAGGCAGACTGACCGTACAATCCGACCGCTCTGAATTGCTTCAGAAAGCATGGTACTACTATCTTCAGTCACAAAAATATATTTGCTTCTCGCAACCAGATGTTCAATTGGTGTAGTGTCGTTTATAGACACAAATTGTAATCCTGAGGTCTTGAGATATTTTTTAATTCGGCTATTAAAGGCAGGCGTACGCCTCGAGCAAACAATATAACCTTGGATATTATAAGCCTGCACAAAAAAATCAAAATGACGGATAATGTTAAGATAGTCTGCTTGTGTAAAGGGATATTCGTGGGTAGGGCCGCCCAATAGCAAACTTGCCTCACCACAGTGAGGTTGGGCACGGAGTTCAATAAATTTTTTTCTGACCGGAAGTGTAGGTAAAATAATCTGTTCAACCTGAGTAGGCTGAGCCAATGCGCTAATAGTCCAGTGAATTAAGTGTTCATTAAAACTACCTATATCACCTGAAAATGCTAAAGGGATATCGAACTCTTGCGACAGATAAGCTGAATACAGCAGATTGGACATACCTGAACACACAATCAACCGATACTGGGCAATATGCACTGGGGCAGCACCAAATATTAGCTTTGCCATTACACGAAATAATCTAGGAAACCAAGAAAGGCGCTTTAATAGACTGACCATAGAGTTGCCCAGATTTACTGGAACTTTTAAGGTTTCATAAGAATTTCTAAACTGTTGTTCAAGAATCTCTCCAATTGCAAGAGAGGGGTTTAAATGACCAGTATGACCATCATGCACTACCAAAATTTGGGATTGGCTCGAAAGTTCTCTGATCATCCGTTCTATCCTGTGATTAATCTATTGAGCACAGAATAAACAAAAAAATGGTAGCTAGATGCAGGAAAAATTTATATAAATGTCAGATTTAACAGACTATTGTATCTCAAATTACAATTTTAAGAGTTTTAGATTGCAACAATCCAGCCTTTTGTAAGTACTGCATATATATGTAGCTCAGCCTTTATTATTATGCTCCATGTCTATAGCAGTGATATGTTTCAACAAGAAATTTCTATAGAGTAGGGCTATAAAAATACAGTTTCTAAAATAATTTATAAAATTGAAAAAGAGCAGAGAATTATATGATTATTCAACTGCTCTTAACTCTAATTAACCAAAGCGGTTAGATCGACGAATTTTTCCTGGACGGGTAGTCCCATTAGTCTTGCGACGTGGCTTAGCCTCACCTTCTTCTGTTTGCCATACGCGTTTTGTTCCGCCGGATGGTAACTTTTTACCTGCTTTGTTTGCACCTTTGTCTTTAGGCTGTTCTTTATTAAATTTGGACTTGCCATCTTTCTGTTCAAAGGGCTTTTTTGCTGCATTACGTGGTGCACTGCGGCCTGTATAAGGCTTATCTGCAGGCACATCTTTAAAGTCCGGATAAAGCAGAGGCTCAATTTCAACCTGCTCACCTGGTTGGAGACCAAGTTTTACCAAGTCAATAGTGCCAATTTGTGTGCGAATTAGACGTAAAGTCGGAAAGCCTACTGCAGCTGTCATACGGCGCACCTGCCGGTTTCGGCCTTCACAGATTTGCAGCTCAACCCAGCTAGTAGGAATGCTGGCACGAAAGCGCACAGGAGGATCGCGGTCCCATAACCATTCCGGCTGCTCAACCTTACGGGCTTTGGCCGGTAAAGTCATACCATCTGCCAGTTCGACCCCTTGACGTAACTGCTCGAGAGCTTCTTCTGTAATATCGCCATCAACTTGTGCCAGATAGGTTTTAAACTTTTTATTCTTGGGATTAGTAATGAACTGATTCAAACCGCCATGATCGGTGAGAAACATTAAACCTTCTGAGTCCAAGTCTAAACGACCAGCCAGCCGTAATTCAGGATCATGAATAAAATGGGAGAGTGTTAAATGCTTAGAGTCTTCACGAAACTGTGAAAGCACATCATAAGGCTTATTAAAAATGATAATTTTCATACGGAATTTCAACTTCAGTGTATACAACAAAAAATAACGACGTTTTATTTAATAGAGAAATGTTGTTATTTCTCGTATAAATCTCAACCAAGCCCTAAGATCGATTAAAGTATATCATGTAAGGAAAGTTGAAGAGTGTGCCTGCGTGGCATACATTTTATTCGTCAGCTACATAAGGGAGAACCTGCACAATGGGTTATCAGAAGATCGTAGTTCCTGCAGATGGTAATAAAATTACAGTCAATGCAGACCTGTCACTGAATGTACCAAACCATCCGATCATTCCTTTCATTGAGGGTGACGGTATTGGTGTGGATATTACACCAGCAATGAAAGCAGTGGTAGATGCTGCGGTTTTAAAAGCTTATGGTGGCAAACGTTCGATCGAGTGGATGGAAGTATATTGCGGTGAAAAAGCCAATAAAATTTACGGCACCTATATGCCTGAAGAAACATTCGAAGCCCTGCGTGAATTTGTTGTCTCAATTAAAGGCCCTTTAACCACGCCGGTTGGTGGCGGGATCCGCTCACTAAACGTCGCATTACGCCAGGAACTGGACCTGTATGTCTGTGTACGTCCAGTACGCTGGTTCGAAGGAGTACCTTCACCTGTCCAGCATCCTGAATTAACAGATATGGTGATCTTCCGTGAGAACTCGGAAGATATCTATGCCGGAATCGAGTGGAAAGCCGGTTCTCCGGAAGCTAAAAAAGTTATAAAGTTTTTAAAAGAAGAAATGGGTGTAACCAAGATCCGTTTTGAAGAAAATTGTGGTATCGGTATTAAGCCTGTTTCTAAAGAAGGTACGCAGCGTCTGGTACGTAAGGCTATTCAGTTTGCAATTGATAATGATAAACCGAGTGTAACGCTTGTGCACAAGGGTAATATCATGAAATATACTGAAGGTGCATTTAAAGAGTGGGGCTATGAAGTTGCACTTGAGCGCTTTGGTGGTGAACTGCTAGATGGTGGTCCGTGGGTTAAAATTAAGAATCCTAAGACTGGTAAAGATATTATTATTAAAGATGTCATCGCTGATGCATTCCTGCAACAGATCTTAATGCGTCCGGCAGATTATTCTGTGATTGCTACGCTAAACCTGAATGGGGACTACATTTCTGATGCACTTGCAGCAGAAGTTGGAGGCATTGGTATTGCGCCGGGTGCAAATATCGGTGGGGCAATTCAAGTATATGAAGCGACTCATGGTACTGCGCCTAAATATGCCGGACAGGATAAAGTCAACCCGGGTTCAATCATTCTTTCTGCTGAGATGATGCTGCGAGATATGGGCTGGACAGAAGCTGCTGATCTGATTATTAAAGGAATTGCTGGCGCTATTGCGGCCAAGACTGTGACTTATGACTTTGAGCGTCTAATGCCAAATGCAACACTTCTGCGCTGTTCTGAATTCGGGCAGGCAATTATTGAAAATATGGGCGAGTAATTTCTATTTTCCCCAATAAAAACCCGCGACAATCGCGGGTTTTTACTAGAAATCTATAACTCCAGATTTGCTTCTTCTACAGAGACTGCTTTACCGATACTATAAAAGTGTCCTCCTGCTACATGATGAATGGTTCGCCACTCTTCATTTGCATCTTCAAAGTGCCAGCGGCCCTGACTGAAAACCCTATTATCTGCATAGGCTGCAATAACCTTTCCAATAAACAGATCATGTGCCTGCTGGATATGGAGTTCCGGAATTAATTCACACAGTAACCATGCTGAACAGTCTGCAACCACGGGAAGATCGGAGTTTTCAAACTGGAACAGCTCAACCTGACAAATCTCCAGCTTATTAGGTTCAGTCATCTTGCTGGTAGTGCCGAGTTTGTATACGAGTTCCAGTTGTTTAAGAGTGGGAATCTGTAAGGCGAAATAACCCGAATTCTCAATAAGCTGCCGGGTTTTTGTGCTTTTATCCAGCACTACAGTCACTTTAGCTGGATCGAACTCAAGTGCACATGCCCATGCAGCAGCCATCACATCTGTCTCTTTATGGTCTTTACTCGAGACTAAAACAGTAGGACCATGTGTCAGCAGACGATAAGCTTTCTCTAGGGGAACATGTTGAATGTGTGGATTTAACATCTGCATTCTCAGTAAAACAATTTTGCCCAGCCTAGCAGAAAAAGCCTTAAGATACAGAGCAAAGAACGTAGGAAAAATCTTATGAAAATGTATCAGGTTGATGCTTTTAGCACAGAACTTTTTAAGGGAAATCCGGCTGCTGTGCTTGTATGTGAAGAGTGGTTAGATGACAGGATTATGCAAAACATTGCATTGGAGAACAACCTTTCAGAAACTGCCTTCGTCAAAATAATAAATGATGAAAATTATGAGATTCGCTGGTTTACCCCAAGTGTTGAAGTGGATTTCTGTGGTCATGCTACCTTAGCCAGTAGTTTTGTTCTTTTTAAAGATTTTACCACCACAAAAACGATTCATTTTCATGTAAAAGACCTAGGAGTCTTTATTGTCACACAAGGACAAGATGGCAAAATCACCATGAATTTTCCAGTACGTGTACCTGAGCCCTTGCCAGATTATCCTGTCTTGTTAAATAAGGTAGTAGATTGCCCTTTTAATGAAGTTTATGTAAACCAGCAAGCTTTTATTTTGGTCTGTGAATCTGAACAGGCTGTACGTGATGCAAAACCAGATTTTAATAAAATTAAAGAATTGGCAGTAGCCTATCAGCGCAGCACAGCAATCACTGCCGCTGACCTTGATATTTCCATTACCAGCAAGGCACAGCATTATGATTATATTGCTCGTTATTTTGCACCGCATAAAGGGATTGATGAAGACCCTGTAACAGGTTCCATGCATACTGGTCTTGCTCCACTCTGGGCCGATAAACTTTCAAAACGGCAACTGGTTGCCTATCAGGCTTCTGCTCGCGGCGGATTACTGTACTGTGATTTAAAAGATAATCAACGTATAGAAATTTCTGGTTATGCAAAGCTATATATGGTTGCAGAAATCTTTTTAGACTAGAGATATACTTTTCAACCTGGAAATTATCATTCAAGGTTCTCGGCCTCGGGAACCTTTTATTTTTATATTTTGCTTGTTTAATAATTTTTACTGTAGTAATTAAAAAATGCTTTTATTTATACCGCAGACTGAACAGATTAAATAAAGGGTAAATATAGGCTCTATAATAAATGCATGAAAATAGCTTGGTTATTAATATAGTGATTAAAATCATTTGTCTATAATTTTTATTCCAATCTAATATCTAAAAAACCGAAATAGCCAGCTAGAGCTTTAAATAGATTCTTGATATCAGAATTTACTAAAACTATCAGGAAGATAAATAAGTATAGCGATTTGATCCTTTCATCAAATTAGTCTTCATTTAAACTGCTAATTATATATTTAAAAATAATTAAGCATTACAAACAGATCGGTAGTAATTTTGATGCTATAAAATTGTTAAAAAGGCTAGGTGTTTAAGACAGACTATAGTCAAATATGCCACCTTAAAAGAATGCACCGGCAACTAGATGGAGTTTGGGAATGAATATACCCCTAATCATTAATATTGTGGTTTTTATCGGGTTGATATTTTTGCTTGCCCAAACACGCAAAACTACATGGAGCCTGTCTAAAAAAGTACTTGCTGGTCTTGTTCTGGGAGTTATATTTGGACTCGGATTACACGCCGTGTATGGCGCAAACCACCCAATTCTAGCCGAATCTATCAGTTGGTTTAATATTGTGGGCAATGGCTATGTGAAGTTTTTGCAAATGGTCGTGATGCCACTGGTCTTTGTTTCTATCTTAGGAGCTGTGGCAAAACTACATCAGGCTTCGTCATTAGGTAAAATCAGTTTCTATTCAATTGGAACCTTATTGTTTACCACTTTAATTGCGGCCCTAGTCGGGGTTTTCGTAACCAATCTATTCGGTTTAACTGCTCAGGGTCTGGTACAGGGAGCGGCCGAAACGGCCCGTTTAAATACTATTCAGTCTGATTACGTTGGAAAATTAACCGATTTAAGTGTGCCACAATTGATTTTATCGTTTATTCCGAGTAATCCTTTTGCCGAGTTGACCGGAGCTAACCCGACCTCAATTATCAGTGTGGTGATTTTCGCCATATTCTTAGGTATGGCTGCATTAAACCTGATGAAGGATGATGTGGTAAAAGGCCAGCGAATTCTGAATGCTATTCAGACTTTGCAAGCTTGGGTAATGAAACTGGTACGTTTGGTTATGACTTTAACACCGTATGGCGTTTTTGCTTTAATGACAAAAGTAGTAGCCAGTTCTAACCTTGCTGATATTCTGAATCTGGGTGGTTTCCTGATAGCCTCATATGTGGGTTTGGCCATCATGTTTGCTGTACATGCTGTTATTTTACTTCTTACTGGCATTTCTCCGGTAAAATTCTTTAAAAAGGTAGCACCTGTACTGACATTTGCTTTTACCAGCCGATCAAGTGCGGCTAGCATTCCTTTGAATATTGAAGCGCAAACTCGCCGGTTGGGCGTTCCAGAGTCGATTGCCAGTTTTTCAGCCTCCTTTGGAGCCACGATTGGTCAAAATGGCTGTGCAGGTTTATATCCAGCCATGCTGGCAGTGATGGTCGCACCAACTTTAGGAATCAATACTCTAGATCCGATGTGGATCGCATCACTGGTCGGAATTGTGACTTTAAGTTCAATCGGTGTAGCCGGAGTGGGTGGCGGGGCAACTTTTGCAGCGCTGATCGTATTGCCGGCTATGGGTCTGCCAGTAACTTTGGTGGCGCTCCTGATTTCTATCGAACCCTTAATTGATATGGGCCGGACTGCATTAAATGTGAATGGTTCAATGACAGCCGGTATTGTCACCAGTCAACTGATGGGCCAGACCGATAAAAGTATTTTAAATAGCCGTGAAGAAATTGAACTGGCACATCATTAATATTGTTATACCAAGATATTTACAGGCATATTTTCTATACACTGAGCCGTTGAAATAAGCGGTTATTTTTTTAGAAGAGGCTGTTAAATATAACAATCATTACCTATGATGATGAATAAATAGCTTCACTGAGCTGGAATAATTGGAATAATTATGTTAACGCGGTTTAAGACTCTTACTCTTTCATTATGTCTTCTCGGTTTAAATACAGCAGTATTTGCACAGCCGGTTCTGGTTAAATCCCAGCAAAAAATCGAGGAATACAAACTGGACAATGGCTTCCGTATTGTACTTGCCCCGAATGATAAAGAAAATAAAGTTTATATCAACACAATTTATTTGACCGGTTCCCTGAATGATCCGCAAGGAAAAGGAGGGCTGGCTCATCTTTTGGAACATTTGGCTTTTAAAGGTACTCAAAATGTAAAAGGTGAGGAATTTCAGCGGCGTCTGGACCAATATACCTTAATGACAAATGCCAGTACTGACTATTACTCTACTCGTTACCTTAATATTGTCCGACCTGACAGCAAAGCCCTGAATGAAGTTTTGTATCTTGAAGCAGAGCGAATGGATAAGCTGGTACTACAGCAAAAGTTTATTCCCTCTGAAATCGAGATTGTAAAACGTGAGCGCGAAATCCGTCTGGACCAGCCCTTCGCCGTACTCATGGACCAAATGTGGAAATCTGCTTATGGCAACCAGTATCTTGGGCGATTACCAATTGGAGATCTAGAAGAACTTAAATCAATCCGAATGGATGAGCTTAACCGCTTTTACCGTACCTGGTATGCGCCTAACAATGCAGTCATGGTCATTGCCGGAAAATTTGACAAGGCAGCCATATTAAAAACGATTGATCAGCAGTTCAGTCTAATTCCAGCACGTTCAGTGCCTGAGCAGGTTAAAGTGCCAAAACTGGACTCGACCCAGATCAAGAACCGTAATTTTATTGTCAGAAAAGGCAGCGATCTGGCCAAGTTCCATATTTATATGGATGGAAAAAATACCAAAATTCAGCCGGCACTGGCATTGGCACCATATTTGTATACCATGCAGCCAAGCGGTCATCTTTACCAGAGTATGGTCGAATCCGGATTAAGTACTGCTGTCCAGTCTACTACCTGGTTAGATCAGGATTTTAATCTGGTCTTTATGGGAGCTATTTATGCGCCAAGTCATGATGAAAATAAAGTTGAAAATACTTTGCTTTCCAGTGTAGAGAAAAACCAGAATTTCAATGATACAGAGCTAAAACGGGTTCAAAGTCTGATGCAGAATCAGGCAGACAGTATTATGAACAATGCGACTGCTATTGGTTCACGGCTCAGTGATTATGTTGTTTCAAGTCAGGGTAACTGGAACCAGTATTTCAATGATTTACAGGCCGTGCGTAATTTAAACACTGCCGAGCTGAACCAGACCCTGAAAAGCTTTCTGGTACCGCAACACCGGATTTCAGGTGACATCAAGCCTACACCAGAAGAACAGAAAAAGGCACTGGAACAAAAGCAGGCTGCCGAGCAGCCAAAAACACTTGATCAGCAGGCAGTATCAGCTGAACCTTTGCTTGACGTCAGTGTTTACAAGCAACAGGTTACCCAGTATCTGACTAACTCGAAACAGCTTCTGGACCAAGCTGAAAAGAAAATTCAGCGGGAAACCCTCAAAAATGGCATGCGATATGCGCTGTTTCCAACCGCTACTCGTGATGACAAAACTTACGCCACTATTACCCTGCAATTCGGTGATGAGAAAACGCTTTTTGACCGTGGGGAAACTCTGGAACTGATGGCTTATCTGCTACTAAGAGGAACAGATCAGTACAGTTTACAAGACATTGCAGACCGTTCGATAGAAGCCGGAGGTCAGGCCAGTGCCAGTGCGGATGAAAACGGTATTGTGATCCGGATACAGGCAAAAAAAGAAAAATTTGATGATTTTTTCAGATTTGTAATTGAGTTGCTGAAGAAACCTAAATTTGAACAGTCACAGTTTGATCTGATCAAATCACAAACTCTCGCTACTCTGGACAGGCCTTATACTGAACCTGATACCGTTGCTGCTTTAACTATGGCACGTTTAATTGAAATTTATCAACCGGGCGACCTGCGCTATCATTTTGAACCCGAACTGGCGAAATCCAAAATACAGACCGCCAAAGTAGAGCAGGTCAAACAGCTATATCAGCAGTTCTTTGCTATGGACCATGCTCAGGTCGCAGTTACTGGTGAATTTAAGCCTGAACAGATTAAAAAACTGTTGCAGCGTGAACTGGGTAACTGGAAGGGGGACCAGCCTTATAAAAAGCTGACCTCTGAACATAGGGTATATCAAGCACAAAAAGTACATGTGCTTTCTGAGCAGCGTGAATTTGGCAACTACCAGAGCATACTGACTTTTCCGGTAGGGGTGGACCATCCTGATGCACCTGCACTGATCATCTTTAGCCATATTCTGGGCAATTCTCAGTTATCATCACGCCTGGCACAAGAGCTACGTGAAAAGAATGCACTGGTCTATGGTTTTGGTAGTGATTTACAGCTTGATCCGGATGCAGCGGTTGGAGGTTTAAGTATTGAAGCAAATTATACGGCCGGCCGTTCTGCACAGGTGTCACAGTCGGTACATAAAGTACTGAATGATCTTCTGAAGCAGGGCGTAACCGAGCAGGAACTTGAAGCAGCCAAAGCTGATATTATGAAACAGCGCGTTACTGCACTGGAAGATGAGCGTAATATCCATGCCATGCTAAATAGCCAGCTGGAGCGCGGCAAAAAAATGGAAAGCCGTGCAAAGCGTGATATGGCCATTGCCGGTTTGAATAAAGCTGATATTGATGCAGTAATTCGTAAATACATCAAGCCGGAGCACTTGGTTGAAGTGATGGCAGACCAGTATGGTCAACCTCAGAAAGGCTCCTGAATGGAATGTAAAATAAGCCAGTTATGGCTTATTTCATCTTAAAGAATATAAATGTATACGCAGGTTGGCTATCAAAAGCCAGCCTGTTTTTACAGACGGTAGAATTGCCGTGCATTATTATAAAAAATATTTTTCAAAGCGCTAGCATTATAACTTGCCACAATATCACTATAAGCATCGATCAGATTAACCAGACTGGTGCTTACTTTATCCATGGGAAAATTGGAGCCAAACATTACCCGGTAGGTCCCGAAACTCTTGAGTGCGTGTAGAATCATCGGACTAAGCAGATCGATCATTTGCTGTTTGGTGGCCAGGCGTTTATCTTTATGAAATTGATGTCCTAAAACTGGCATCATCAGTCCGGACATTTTGGTATAAACATTTGGGCAGGTAGCAAGTTCTGCAATATCTTCCTGCCATTGATAAAAAATATTGTCACGACCGGTTTGGGTCAGTCCGGTATTTTTTCCGACTTTTCCAAATATACCCGCAGGTGTTCCAAGATGATCCAAAACAATCGAAGTTTCTGGAAACTTGCGTGCCAGCTGAATCAAGTCTTGAAGCTGGGTAGAGTAGACCCAGGCATCAAAACTGAGCTGGTGTTGAGCCAATTGCTCAAATCCCTTTAAGAATTTTTTATCAGTATAAAGATGGGGCTGATCTGCCCATGCCAGAATACCTTTATCTTCATGTACAGCTCCCATTCGGCGTATACCGCGCAGCCGTGAAGAATTCTTTGCATGGAGTTTGAGAATCTTTTTAAAATTACTCTGACGCGGATCAGCTGTTGCCACAATGGCACCCAGTTGAGTACGGGTTGTATCAAAAGGCAAGGATTCAATAAAACGGGTTTCGCCGACTACTCCTTTACCTCGGTCATCATGCCAGTGAGCTTCGATATGTACTACCTGCTCAGACTGATAGGGACCAAGATCCTGCTGGTAATTCTGGGGGAGGTAAGGAGAAGTTACATAGACAGTTTGACCTAAACTCTCGATCAGTTCTTTAGGTTTAACCAGGCGTATAACTTTGTCGAGTACAGCCGGATACCTACCAAAAACTTTAACTGCCATACGGGCACTATGTGGAGTATTGAGTGGATCCCACTGGTGAATATGTGAATCAATAAAATTAAAACCCAGATCTTGCATAATCATTCCATGTTGTTTTTATTTCTGAATATCCTGACCACAGATTATGATGAATCATCTTTTTATTCTAGATAAATCTGTAAACATAAAAAAAGCCCCGCAGGGCCTAAACAATGATTTCAATGGTCATGCTTGTGATCATGTTTATGAGTATGGAACTCCTCATTTTTACGAAAACGCAGATAGTTTTCAAACTGTTCGCAATATTCATCAAAGTTATCTTCCAGCATCATTTGAAACTGCTGAATCAGATAGGACATAACCTGTTCTTTCGCTTCACGCATCCCGTTGCCATCTTTAAAATTGTTAGCTGCAACCCATGTGTTAAAACGGGCAGCAGCAAATAACATGGCCGCACTAACCTGACCACGAAGTTCTACAGGATTGGCTTTTTCACCTTTGGGAGGACGGCAAAATTCATTAGCCTGTCTAATAAATTCATCGGCACGTTCAAAGAAAGCAGCATTTAAAACTTCTTCTTCGGTAACATCCGTTGCTTGAATCTTTTGAGACATGACATTTTCCAACTCAAAAATTTAATGTTCTATTATAGGCAAAGCCTTGCAGAAACTGAACCTTTGTCTTAATCTAAAAATAGCCTAAGCCTAGAATGAGGTAAACTCATGCAAGATGTCATTGCTGTACAAAGTATGAAAAGTGACATAGCCTTATTACGCCAGCATATATGGCCACCTAATCACCTAGAACATGTGGAAGGCTTGCCTATTTACTATGGTTCAAAATCTGAAGTAGCAGAATATTATCAGCAGTGGCGAGGCTTAATCGAGCGTGCTCAAGAAATGTTCCAGCCTTTTATGGAAGATGAAATTTTAGATGCAATTCATCTGCCCAGTCATTTAAATTTACCGCTTTTTTTCTTTCATGTAGACCGGATCCGTATTAATAAAACCCGCGCCAAAGAGTCTAAAACGTTTCGTGGCGTTGCCAGTCTGCTAGAGAAATGTGGCCAGTTCGAACCTGAACAAGTATTCGCTATGAAAGAGTGGCTGGAAAGTGATGATACCGCTGCACTGGTAGCACATCGTGAGTTTATTGACCTGCGTACCTATGTATTTCAGCACGGCCAGCGTGAATATACCCGTACCCGGTTTTATGTAAATGGCATTGTGCTGAGTGTAGAGCCTGACTTTAAACTGGTAGATGCCCGTGACAAGCCACGCAAACAGCGCAGTGACAGCTATAGTGATCCACTGGCTGATAACGGGGTGTGGAAAATCTACGGAAAATATCGCTAGTTAATACATGCTGCCCAATCCTGAGCAGCATTTAAAATCACTATGACCTAAAAAAAATTATCTCAAGATTATGACCAGAAGGTTTGAGCAGTGCAGAATTTTTCTAAAGCTTGAGCTGCCTCACGTAAAGCAGATTCCTGTCTGGCCTTAACCCAGCCAGCGGCATACCAGGCAGTAGGTTGCTGTGCAGCTGCGTTACGGAAAACCTCTTCTGCAATAATTAGATCATTATAATGCCCGAGAGCCTCCTGCACCGGACGTAGCTGCTTTAGATAGTGCTGGACCTCTTTTTCAGAATATAAGCTGCTCACAAATTCAATACCATAACGTAAGCGTTTAGCGCGTTTGCGGGTACGGTGCCGTTCTTCAGCTTCGAGCTGCATAAATTGCGATGCATCATGTACGATCTGCTGATGCATTTTCTCCAAACGTTTTTTAATCTTTTTCTTTACTTTAGTGGACTTATGCTGGTTTTCATTAGCAGAGCTGCCTGTATATGCAAAAGCCATCAGGTCGAGCAATGTGTTCATTACCATGGCTGAACGTACCACTGATCCAGCAGGATGTTCTGAATCATCAGATGCTGAGGGTAATTCAATAGTAATTAGACCTTCCTGGACAATCTGAGGCAGAATGTCTGCTTCTACTACATCGCGGTCACGTGCTGAACCAAGCTGGCTGAAGAGCTTACTCAGATTTTCTTCCCAGACAGGGTCTACAGCATCAGACCAGTTACTAAAAATCTTGAGAGCACTACGCAATCTGCGGATACCTACACGCGCCTGATGAGTATGTTCGGCATCAGCAACCTCTGCAGCAACTGCTGCCAGGTTCGGTAAAATTTGATCGAGACAGTTGGCCACGATTTTTCTTAAAACAGTATCAGTACTGTCTTCTTTCGATAATTCAATAGACTTGGCATGTACTGCTTTGGAGGCTTTTTGACCGAGCGCCAGTAGCGTGCCCCGTTCAGCTTTACTTCTAACATCGAGCCAGAGTTGATATTTCTTGATCCAGCCTTGTGCAAAATGAATCAGGCTTTCAGCAGGACCCTGTTTAAGTTCGAATTCAACTTCGTGAATAACATCAATATCATTTTGGGTACGGACTTCTCCCTGGTCGAGACAAACTTCAATTTCTGCATTATTAAAGTTAAAAATCCGGTAGATTCGCTGCACATCAGTTTCAAACTGTAATTCTAGCTCGGTTACCTGGTTCCCCAGTATATTTTCCAGAAGAGTTTGAGCTTCAGGATGTTCTGCAAAAAAATTCAGATCAGGAAGTTCAGGCTCTTCACTACATATACCAAGATCAACTTCTGCTTCAATACGATGCAGATGATTTTTACCAGCTGCCTTAAAAGTTTGAACCCAGTCTTCACCTTCCTTACGTAGCCGCAGCGCCATCCCATTTTTAGAAAGTAATCGTTCTGGTGTATCAAAGTATTTGGCTTGCAGATGAATAGACTGTGCAGTATCTGGTTGCAAAGCCTGCTTGAGTGATTTTTGTTGAGCCTCAGGAATTTGAAATTTTAATTCGATTTCCAGCATTGAACAGTCTCCGAGTTCTCAATCACGCTAAAAAAATAGTGATGTAAAATTTTAATCAGATCAGCTCTACCAGCTGAACAGCTATAAACATGAATTTTGACTATGACATAAAAAAAATAAACTACCAAATTTCCGGATTTAAAATAATATTATTAATTATTTGATTATAATAATTTATTTTTATTCATATATAAGCATATTGTATCTTTTTGCTATCTTGAATCTATGAAAATTACAATTCAAAACGCTCAGCTTTATTTTGCTCAAGAAATGCAGTAACGTGAAAGAAAATAAATAACCGGTATCAGGATGATTCCATGACAACAACACATTCACCCCATGAACTAAGTACAGAAATCAAATATCAGCTGCCAATACGTAATTATCACGAATTTTATAGGTTCTATCTGACAGAGCACCGTAATATTATGAGCCGACGTCTACATGTAGCTGGGAGCAGTACAGGTTTATTGCTGCTCGGTGTAAGTTTGGTTAAATCTAAAAAACGTTATCTTCCACTTGCTTTGCTGGCTGGTTATGCTTGTGCCTGGGTAGGGCATTTTATGTTTGAGAAAAACAAACCTGCCAGCTTCAAACAGCCCTTATACAGCTTTATTTCAGACTGGCGTATGTTTGCCGATGTCGTGCGTGGTAATTTAAGTCTAAAAGATCGCCGCTACGATAAAATTGACTCATAAGCAGAGCTGATAAAAGTCTGAAATTTGTTATACTTTATTGATATTTTTATTTAAATTTAAAAGTGAGGTTTTATGCGCGGTCTATATCTCATTACCAATGATGATCCAATTGAGCTCTTACTGGAAAAGTTGGAGGCTGCGCTAGCCACTCATCAAATTGAAATATTGCAGTACCGTCGTAAAAAAGTAGAAAAAGCTGACCAATTGCATGAAGTGGAACGGATTAAAGCCCTATGCGATTTTTATAAGGTTCCTTTGGTGATTAATGATGATATTAGACTGGCCGCACAGTTTGGTCTAGGCGTGCACTTGGGGCAGACCGATGGTGAAATTATAGAGGCGAAAACTCAGTTACCAGAAAATATGATCATTGGCCGGACCTGCGCTAACTCTATTGAACTGGCTGAACAGGCAACTGCAGATGGGGCAACCTATATTGCATTTGGTGCAATTTATGCGACTTCCAGCAAACCGGAAGCAGGTAATATCGGGCTGGAAACTTTAAAGCTGGCACGCCAGAAGTTTAGTCTGCCTATTTGTGCCATTGGGGGGTTAACGGTTGAAAATGCTCAGCCTGTGATTCAAGCTGGAGCAGACCTTTGTGCAGTCATTAGTGATATATTGGCATTGCCGGCCGAAGAAATTCCAGGCCGCGTACAGGCATGGGCTATTTTATTTGCAGAGACCCAGCCTGCTATATAAGCTGAATATTTTAATTTTATTGTGATTATTAGTTGAGACCTTCCATGAGCTTATCTCCAAAGCAAGAGCAGTTATTCAAGCAAGCCAGTAAACATATTCCGGGTGGCGTAAACTCTCCGGTGCGTGCATTTAATGGTGTAGGGGGAACGCCGGTCTTTATTAAAAAAGCTGCAGGTGCTTATCTTTGGGACGAAGATGATAAGCGCTATGTTGACTATGTAGGCTCATGGGGTCCAATGATCCTGGGTCATGCACATCCAGATATTATTCAGGCAGTACAAAATGCCGCTCAGGATGGTTTAAGTTTTGGTGCGCCTACTGTTCATGAAACTACACTGGCAGATATTATCTGTGAGATTATGCCATCTATTGAAATGGTGCGTATGACCAACTCAGGTACAGAAGCTACCATGACCGCGATCCGTTTAGCTCGTGGTTATACCGGTCGAGACAAGATTGTTAAATTTGAAGGCTGTTATCATGGCCATTCGGATTCATTACTGGTAAAAGCAGGTTCAGGTTTGTTAACCAAAGGGGAAGGCGAGCCGACCTCTAAAGGTGTACCAGCAGATTTTGCCAAACATACCTTAACTCTGCCTTATAACAATATTGCTGCTTTAAAAGAGTGTTTTGCAAAATTTGGCCATGAAATTGCTGGTGTCATTGTAGAACCGGTTGCAGGGAATATGAATCTGGTTAAGCCTATTGATGGTTTCCTGCAAGCAATCCGTGATGTCTGTGATGAATACAAGTCCGTATTTATCATTGATGAAGTAATGACAGGTTTCCGGGTTGCTCTAGGTGGTGCACAGGCTTATTACGATGTTAAGCCTGACCTGACTACACTGGGTAAAATTATTGGGGCCGGGTTACCCGTAGGTGCTTTCGGCGGAAAGCGCGAAATTATGCAATGCATCGCGCCTTTGGGTGGGGTATATCAGGCTGGTACATTATCTGGTAATCCGCTTGCCATGCGTGCTGGTATTGAAATGTTTAAAAATTTACGCCAACCGGGTTTTTATGAAAATCTTACAGTTAAACTCGAAAAACTGTTAACAGGTTTACAGCAAGCCGCAGATGAGATTGGTATACCTTTTAAAACCCAGCAGGCCGGCGGTATGTTTGGTCTGTACTTTACTGATCAGGAAGACATCACCAGTTTTGATTCAATGCTGGCCTGTGATGTAGAAGCTTTTAAAAAGTTTTTCCACGGTATGTTAAAACGTGGTGTCAACCTTGCACCTTCTGCTTTTGAAGCTGGATTTATCTCGGCAGCCCATAGTGATGAAGATATAGCTTTTACTATTCAGGCAGCAAAAGAAACATTTGAAGAAATGAAAGCTTAATAGTTTTGAAGTTATGCAGGAACAACCCGACTCTGGTCGGGTTGTTCAACCTATTTGCTCATGTGTGTTCTCAGTAAAGCAGAAATAATAGATTTTTTATTTAATCTATTCGTCAAAATCAAAAATTTCTAACGACTCTACGTAGGGTAAAATAAGATATTGATGAGCAAGTAAATGCTGTTTTAATTTTATATAGCCTATTTGACTAGACTGATAAATTTTCTTTAGTTCGTTCAGAAGTTCATCTATTTGTCTTTTATTAAACCTTGTGGTTTTAATAAAAAATAATAAACTTGCGCCTAGACCTATATACTTTAAGCCAAAATTTTGATCTAAGTGCTGAATCAGGCTAAAGGTCTCAAAAGGATTTAAATCACCAGCAAAGTAGCCATTAAGTTGTGCTGCAAATTTATAAGTTTCAGTGGTAGTATCCAGCAGTTTTACTTGAATAATTTCATCTAGAATCTGTTCAGGATATTTGTTGATTTTAATTAGAAGAGATAAATCCCGCTCACTATAATTGAACTTATTATGCAGCCTGTTAATCTCTATTAAATGTTCAGGTTTTAAAAGTTGCTGGATATGATATTGAAGCTCAAAGGGTTTGACATTATCTCCACTACTGTCTAGATCATCTTTAACAAGTTCAGTGATATCGAAATATAGTCTGTCTTCCATGGACGCATGCATGGAAGTGTATTCACATTGTCCAATGTCCTCTAAAAGAAAAAGTACTTTTTTGACAGAATTTTGTCTTTTAAGCTGGAAATATAGATCAAGGAGAGCTTACCAGGATTTAACTTCATGAACAGTAGCAAAGCATATTAATTTCTGTGCCTCATCATTTATAAGAGGACCCTTTTTATTTTCAATATAAAGCGTGACTATAATAATATTTTTAAATTAATCTGTTTGCTTGAGAGATTTATATCATAAAAATAATGATCTCTAACTGAATAATACTAGCGTAAAAAATCCTCACATTTATTAAATAACTGATATCTGAAATTTCCAAATTCTAATCTGGCCCATCAGTTATTATAATGAGTGCTTAATTCTTCTAAAGAGTCCTTAATGCTGTACGTGATGCCCAAGAAAATCCAGCTTGCCCCATCTCAAGCTAAATGGCAAATTTCATCATCAGGCTCGGTTTTGGTACTGGTTGGACTACATAATTTAAAAATGCAGGCTATGGTTCAGAAAACTGATCTTATGAGTAATCTTGTTCAAATCAATAATAAGGCTGTAACTTTAAATATTCCTGTGGTCGACCTGTATGGCGATGACCTGATACAAGGTATGCAGCAGCTTGGTGAATATACTTCCACTCATCCCCAGTTAGTCTTCGCAGGACAGGTAACACCGATGCTCAAACAGATTCTGCCGCATCTGCAAAGCGTGACGGATCAACTCTGTATTGTGGATGATGCCATCTTGCTGGCTAATCAGGAACAGCATATTCAATGGATAGAAAATATCTCGAAAGAAGGTTTGCACCATATGAACAGTTATAGTTTAACCCGGCTTTGGGATTTGAGTGCTCCATCAAGTTATATAGTTTCAAGCTGAGAAGTCATAGTTACAGTAAAGGCACTGGAGACAAAATGGCTCAAAAGGAAGGCGCTGAAGATTAATCCATAGACTGATTTAAAATATAATGGCTTGAATGCTGTTAACATGATGAGGTTATTAAATATATGGTGTGCATGAGGATGCGGGCGTTTGACAGGCAGATCTATTTAAATATAGTTTCCTAAGTAAATTGCTCGATTATATTTTGCAGTTAGCAAAGATTTTGGCTCTGATTGAGCAGTTTTCTTAACATAATCGGAAATTTCATCACCAATTGCCTAAATGCGCATTGTAATTATTCTCCAAGATTTCTATTATTGCCGGCTTGTTTTTAAATTCGCGATCGGAATAAAGCATTGGGTAATTTTCTAGCCGAACACCTGATTCATCGTGATGAAGACTTTATGGTAATTCATAAACCATCAGGCATACTCAGTGTTCCCGGTAAAGGTGAAGCATTGTCTGACAGCGTTCTGACACGTCTGGTCGCAATTGAACCTAAAACACTTTTAATTCATCGTCTGGATCGGGATACCTCGGGTATTCTGGTTTTCGGTTTATCCCGGCGTGGACAAAATTCAATTGCCAGACAATTTCAGGAACGCCAGACAACGAAAACCTATCAGGCGCTGGTAGCAGGGCATCTGCAAGGTGAAGGAACTATAGATGTTCCTGTCGTTTATGATCCAGCTCATCCGCCTTTGCATATTGCAGATGCTCATCATAATAAGCCAGCATTGACACATTGGCAGGCAATTGAGCAATTCGAAATAAACGGTCAGCAGGTGACGCGTGTCAAACTGGTTCCAGTTACCGGTCGTTCGCATCAGCTTCGTGTACACATGCAGTATCTTGGCCATGCTATTATTGGCGATACCTTATATGCAGATCTGGAGCAGCAACAGTTGATGCCCCGTTTATGCCTGCATGCCGAGCAGCTGGGATTTGCGCATCCGCAGACCGGTGAAGCTTTAAATTTCTATTGCCCGGTCCCATTTTAAATAGAATACAGATTTTCGAGATTTATTAGAGTTCTCCTTCGGGCGAGCTTTATGCCAAAATACATTGCTTAAAGACTACATAAACATACTCAAAAACTATCGGGTTTGAGTTTTAAAATGTAGTGCTAACTTGAAATAAAGGTGGAAAAATTGCAGCAGTTCGCTATTGGTCAACGTTGGTTATCAGATACAGAGACAGAACTCGGTTTAGGTGTTCTTATTGATGTTGATGAGCGATCGATCAGCATTTTATTCCCAAAAAGCGATGAAACTCGTGTTTATGCTCGAAATAATGCGCCATTGTCCCGTATCATTTTCAATATTAATGATGAAATTCAGGATCAGGAAGGCCATAAATGGCTGGTCGAGTCGCTTGAAGACCGCCACGGGGTAGTTCGTTATAATGTTGTCCGTACCTTGGAAAATGGTGAACAGGAACGCAAAGCGCTGAATGAAACCCGTGTAGGTGCCCAGATTCAGCTTTCCAAGCCTTTAGACCGACTGCTGGCTAGTCAGATTGACTATAAAGAGTGGTATGACCTGCGTATTGAAGCACTCATCATGCAGGCACAAATGCAGACCAGTCCGTTACGAGGGCTGATTGGGCCCCGAGTCGGGCTTATTCCTCACCAACTCTATATTGCCCATGAAGTAGGACAACGCTTTGCACCACGTGTTTTACTGGCCGATGAAGTCGGATTGGGTAAAACAATTGAGGCTGGCCTGATTATCCACCAGCAGCTTAAAACTGGTCGTTCTGAACGTATTTTAATTCTAGTACCGGATTCACTGCAATATCAGTGGATGATTGAAATGCGTCGCCGTTTCAATCTGCAATTTTCGCTATTTGACTTAACCCGTACTGCCGCGATTAAGGAACATGATCCTGAGTTAAATCCGTTCCTGACCGAACAATGCATCATTGCCAGTATTGACCTGATGATTGACCATGATGACCTGCGTGAACAGGCGGTAGAAGCCGGCTTCGACTTGCTGGTTGTCGATGAGGCACATCACCTGATGTGGAGCGAGGAAGAAGGCGGGAATGACCGTTATGACCTGATTGAGGAACTGGCTGAAAAGACCCCGGGTGTGCTGCTATTAACTGCAACACCTGAGCAGTTAGGGGTAGAGAGCCATTTTGCTCGCCTACGTCTGCTTGATCCTCAACGTTTCAGCTCACTTGAACGTTTTCTGGATGAAGAAGCGCAGTACCAGCATACAGCCCAGATTGCTGAAGTCTTAATGTCTGATGAGCCACTTTCTGAACAGCATTTAAATGCTGTTCAAGACCTGTTGGGCCACCAGATTGAAGACCAGCCTGAACAGCGTTTCCGGGCCATTCACGAGTTACTTGACCGGCATGGCACTGGCCGTATTCTGTTCCGTAATACGCGGGAGGCCATCCAGGGCTTTCCTGGTCGTGACTGCCGTCCGGCACCGTTGCCAGCACCTGAAACCTGGTCAATGGACGGTAAACTTCGCGAACAGATGTGGCCGGAAGAAGGTCAAATCGATGGCGCATGGATGGAAAGTGATCCGCGCGTTGCATGGTTAATGGAAATGCTGCGCAAAGACTTGAAACATAACAAGGTGTTGCTCATTGCTCGCAGCGGACCTGTAGTTGAAGCGCTGGAAAATGCGTTACGTCTACATGCAGGTATTCGTACAGCCATGTTCCATGAAGGCATGAGCCTGCTGGAACGTGACCAGGCTGCTGCATATTTTGCTGAAGAAAGCTATGGTGCGCAGATTCTGCTCTGTTCAGAGATTGGTTCTGAAGGGCGGAACTTCCAGTTTGCATCTGACCTGATTTTATTCGATTTGCCTGCGAATCCCGATGTTCTGGAGCAGCGAATTGGTCGTTTGGACCGGATTGGTCAGCAGAACCGTATCCAGATTCATGTACCTTATCTGGTGGGTACAGCTCAAGAGCGTATGTTCCGCTGGTACAATGAAGCATTGAATATTTTTAGTAATATTTCACCAGCTGCACAGACTCTGCAGGAAAACTTTATTGTTGAGCTGAAGGATTGTTTACTGTCTGATCAGGGGCAAACCTTTGAGGATTTACTGGAAGAAGTGAATGTACAACGTCAGGCACTGGAGAGTGAACTGCAGGCCGGTCGTGACCGCTTGCTGGAATATAACTCTTGTCGGCCAATTGTTGCACAGGAGATTGTTCAGGCACTTGAAGATTATGATGACAATACCACTTTGCCAATGTTTATGAAGCGTTTTATGGCTTCAACCAATATTGATTTTGATGAGCAAAGTAATGGTACAGTAATCATTAAACCAACTGACCAGATGCAGGTTCAAGGTCTGACTCTAGATGAAGAAGGCATGACTGCAACCTTCTATCGCGATCAGGCCCAGATCCGTGAAGATGCTCAATATCTGACACTTGAGCATCCATTTACTGAAAGTGTAATGGAAGTGATCCGTACACAGTCTTTCGGGAGTACCAATGTTGCAGTACTTAAGTCGAATGCATTAAAGCAGGGCTCAGTATTGCTTGAAATATGGTTTAAGGTCGATGTAGTAGCGCCAAAGGCATTAAATTTACAGTCAAGCCTGCCAAAACAGTTAGTACGTGTATTACTGAGTGAAAATGGCCAGGATTTATCTGAAAAGATTGATCCTTCGATTTTGAAACCTTATCTACATCATCTGGATGGTAATAGTTGCCGTCAGGTGGTCAAGGCACGCCGTGAAGTCATTGATGCACGTTATAAACAGGCGCTGGATATTGCCAGAGTTGCATTGCCTGAGCTTAAGCAGCAGGCAAAAGAAATTTATGGTAGCAAATGGCAGTATGAAATTGACCGTCTGAGTTATCTGAAACAGTTTAACCCTAGTATCCGGCAGGACGAGATTGAACGATTGCAAAAACTGCAAAGAGAAGGCTTGAACTTGCTTGATGGCCTATCGGTTACGCCAGAAGCAATTCAGGTGCTGGTTGTAGTTAAACCTTAAAAATATTTAAAGAAAGAGCTTCCTTGGTAGAGGCTCTTTCTTTGTATAAGTATTTTAAATAAATATTTTGTATTTATGTCTGAGGTAACTGAAACAGGCAACGCCCCAGCTGCTCTATTTCATGGTCAAATTCATATTCACTATTTAGCATGCGATAACGGTTCTTTAGACCTGCATAGGCAGGATGAGTTGCATCTACATAGACCCATACATGTGATCGGGCTGGAAGGGTTGCTAAATTAACTGCTTCTAATGCTGGACGTTTGATGGCTATAGCTATAAAAGGATTAATATAGGCGTACGATAGGGCATAATCTGCCTCTTGTTCAGAAGCAACAATAATATCTGCGTCAAATTTCTCACAGTTTTGATGGATAGTTTCTAAAATACAGGATTGAGGCTGAGACAAATCCAGTTGTATATTCTGCTGCCGAAGTTTAGGGAAAGTATTGATCAGGCGCATTTCAGCTCCTTTAAAACTCACCAGATGGATTTTTTATAGCTGTTTTTACCGCAAACAACTACAATGAAAGCGTAAATAAATGCAGTAAATATTTTAAATAACCAGATTTAAACTGAATTTTTGGAAAGAAGAAAGCGGCCTATTTAGCCGCTATTTTCACTGCTGTATAAAAAGATTATCGAATTTTTGATTCATCCAGATGACGGGCGCCTTCAAGAATCATTCTGATCATGATCATAGTTTGCTCGGCAATTTCCTGCCGGTCACTTGATGGCAAATTAATAACCTGTGCACCCATATTAAACACCAGCTGTGTTATAGCTTTTGCTGCTATATCTGGATGTGCCATATTGCTATGATTTAAGCGTTCCAGTCGCACCAGATCTTCCTGGAGTTCTTGCTGGAAAAAGTTGAGCTGTCGGTCAACTGCTGCCTTATAAGATTGTGAACCAGTATAACCTTCGCGTAATAGCAGGCTGAGGTTACCTTCATCTGCATCTAATTGCTCTATAAATACGTTCACTGAACTTCGAATAATACTGCTCTGTTTCAGAGCCTTAAGACGTGCCTGGTGTAGAATCTGACGTAATACAATACCCGAACGTTCAATCAGGGCAATTGCCAGTTCATCAATATCCTTGAAATGCCGATAAAAACTGTTAGGTGCAATCCCTGCTTCACGCGCAACTTCGCGCAGACTTAAAGAAGAAATACTTTTTTGTGGACCAATCAGATTTAAAGCCGCCTGAAACAGTTCTTCCTTGGTAATGGTAGCTTTTCTCCCGACCGTACGTACAGGCATTTTTTCATGCAGAACAGTTTCTACATGAGTATCTAGCTCTAGCTCGGCCGAAATTGAAGATGCGCTCATATATTTCAATACATTGAAAGAGTGATTCTATTATAGCGGTAGAGCGTAACGTTGTGAAACGAATACAGCAGATAAACTTATATACAAATGTATATACATGTGTATAATAATTAAAAACCACAGAGTTCAGATGTACTATGCAAGCTCTAAAAAAGCAACATTCGCCTTTATCCTTTTTAACTAGTTCCGTATTTGATACGGATGCAGCAAATTTCTGGCTAAAGAAACTAAATCCTTTATGGTCAGTTAACCAGTCATTAGGCCAGATTGTGCATAAAGAAAAAGCGGCAAATGGCATATTCAGTCTGAAAATAAAATGTAACCGACATTTTCGTATGGGGCAGGCGGGTCAGCATCATCCCGTATTTATAGAAATAGATGGGCGACGTTATGAACGTAGTTACAGCCTGCACCGTATAGATGAGCAGCATATCTTATTAACTGCAAAACAGGTTGAACAGGGCATAGTGAGTAACTGGCTGGCTGAACATGCTCAAGTAGGCGATCTGGTCGAATTCGGCCAACCCTATGGCGATATGATATTACCCGAAGCTTCAAATTTGGTGCTGCTGGCAGCTGGTAGTGGTATTACTCCAATGTTAAGCATGATTGAAACGTGGGCAAAGCAGCCTGATGCTTTAGCTAAAGTTCAGTTGCTGTATTGGGTTAAAGATTATGAAGATGCAGCTTTTGAAGCAAACTTTAAAAAAGTTGCTGAGACAAATGAAAATTTCAGCTTCCAGATTTTTTATACTCAGCAGACAGATCAGCGTTTAAATACTGAACATTTGTCTTTGGTAAGCCAGCCTGAACAGAGTACCGTATACGCATGTGGCCCATCAGGTTTTGTCTCACTGGCTGAAGAGCTATTCAGTCAGGCAGTGCTATTCAAAGGTGAGGCATTCAGCTTAAGTCAGGCTGATTCTTGTGATACAGGTTTCGTAAATATTACTTTGCTACAAAGCGAGAAAACAGTCGCCATCCCAAAAGGTCAGTCCATCTTGGCAGGTTTGGAACAAATGAACCTTAAACCAAAACATGGATGCCGTATGGGTATTTGTAATAAATGTGCATGTAACAAAGTGCAAGGTTCAACTAGAAATCTTGTGAATGGTGCTGAAAGTACCGAGCCAGGAAACCTGCTGAAACTTTGTGTGAATTCCGCACAGACTGACCTTGTTATTGATCTTTGAGTGAGTTTACATTATGAATATGTCAGTAAATTTTTCTACAGCAAAACCTATAAAAAACCAGTTTTTTAAAAATCCTAAAAATAGAGAGTTAACTGCAGATGAAATGAATCAGCTCGCCAAAGAGCTGGATGCCATCAAGCAGGAAGTATTAGATGATATTGGCGAGAAAGATGCCAAATATATTCGTCGTATTTATTCAACTATCCGCTATACCGGTGCAGCTGGACGTGCACTATTGTTTGCTGGCTGGTTTCCACCTGCTTGGGTATTGGGCACTGGCTTGTTAAGCCTTTCCAAAATTCTGGAAAATATGGAACTTGGCCATAATGTTATGCACGGTCAGTATGACTGGATGAATGATCCGAAATTCAATGGTCCAAAATATGAATGGGATATTGTAGGTACTTCCGAAAACTGGCGTCAGACACATAACTATAAACATCACACCTATACCAATATTAAGGGTATGGATGATGATATCGGATATGGCTTGTTGCGGTTATTTCCAGAACAACGCTGGAAACCAGGCTTTTTATTACAGCCCCTATATAGTATTCCATTCTGCCTGTTGTTCCAGTGGGGTGTCGCTATCCAGAATCTTGAGATTGGTAAAGTCTGGATGAAGCGCAAATCAAAAGAAGAGTTTAAAGAAGAGTGGAAACCGTTACAGAAAAAAATTACTAAACAGTTGTTCCGAGATTATGTATTTTTCCCGCTAATTGCCGGACCAGCAGCATTACCTGTATTTACAGGTAATCTGGTAGCGAATGGTGTGCGCAACATCTGGACCTTCAGTGTAATTTTTTGCGGACACTTTACCAAGGATGTGGAAGTTTTTCCAAAAACTGTTCTGAAAGATGAGAGCCGTGGCCATTGGTATATGCGTCAAATTCGTGGCTCATCAAATCTTAAAGGCTCAGAAGCATTTCATATTTTAACAGGCCATTTAAGCCATCAGATTGAACACCATCTGTTTCCAGAGGTACCTGCACGCCGTTACCGTCAAATGGCGCCTAAGGTTGAAGCAGTCTGTAATAAGTTTGGTCTGAATTATAATAATGCCAGTTTAGCCAAACAGTTTGGTCAAGTGGTGGGGCGTATAGTTAAATATGCTTTTCCCTTTAAGAAATAAAGTTAAAACAGTTAGTCCCAGATATTGTAAAACCAATTCAAGCGTCTGTTTAACTCTTACAAAGGCTATCTAAAGATAGCCTTTCTTATTTTCTGAAATTCAAGTTTTATTTTCTGTAAATAGAGAATACTGATGAATATATTCAAGGTTGAGAAGTATGACGAATTAACCTTCAATGACTCTTTAATTCATTTATATTTTTTAAAGTTAATATAGGAATTTTCAGATATTTATATAAGCCTTAGTTTTCTTGGTCTCTATGTAAAAATAATTTTTAAAATTTAATATCTAGAAAGAAAAAACCGGTGTTAGTGTATAAAAAAATGCCCGAAAGAAATTAACTTTCAGGCATTGTTAGCAAAAAATAGATTATCTGAACTGAATGGTACCGTTAGCATTAACTGTAACTTTAGATTCACCAGCGGCAACATCCTGTACAGGAGCTGCCTCAGCTGTAGCAAATTTTGCCATACTGCTGCGCATTAAAGGCTGGGGGAAATAATTATTGGTATTCAGGTTTAAACTAACCAGATTATATGAGCCTTTATTCCATGCTTGCGAGAGCAACTGTGCACGCTGCTGAAAGTTTTTGGAAGCTTCTACCATCAGCTCATTTTCAACTTTTTTGCGCTGCGCATCGGATACCGTAAAATTAATTGATTCTGTCTGGAATTGTTGCTGCAGTTCACTAATGAGCTGGCTGGTCATACGAAAATCTGTACCTTCCAGCTGAATTTCTGCACGACCACGCCACTCTTTGAGTTTACGACTATCATTGTCATATACCGGATAGGTTGTTTGTGAACCTGTTTCTACCTTAACCTGCGGATATTTACGCGCAATATTCATGGCCCAGTTCATTAACTGATTAATCTGTGCTGAAAGCTCGGCAGGCTGTTTATTACTTTTTTCTATAAAAAGTATGGCATGCATTTCATCATTTGAGATTTGACGGCTCGCTTCGGCCTGAATATTGACTAGGTTATAATTCAGTTTCTCATTTTCCTGAGCGAAAATATGAGTACTAAGAGCAGCAGTGGTAACTAAGGTGGCAAGAGCAAGATAACGCATGAGAAAGCCTTTTGTTCGTTTTAGAAAGTTTTATTGCTTTATATAAATATATTAATGATAACAAATGTTGAATTTTTGAAGAAATCGTAGTGGCTTTGTAATAGCCTATTCAACATTTTATAAAAAATATTTAAGGATAAATTTTTTATTATCAGTATTTTAGTAAAGTAATAGCTTGCAATCATGAGTTGACCATTATATATAGTTGATTTGGTAAATTCTTGAGCGTGTCACATACTCAATAGATAATTTTATTTAGTGCTTAACCTCTACGTTTTTTCCAATAAAACGCGGTTATGAAAGTACACAAAAAATGTTTTTTTTCTTTAAAAATTAGGTATCATCGCGCTCCTAGTAATAAGATATTAAAACCTTGTGTCTTCACTAGATTCTTAACAAGCACCGAGTCAAAGGACCAAAAGTCACCAGACTTATTTTCTTTTACCCTTATCAGAGATGGTAATCCGATATGAGCGTTACTTCTGTAAACCCTGCCACCAATTCCACCAACGAATATTATTTGACTCGCCAAAGTCAGATGGAATCGAATGTACGTAGTTATCCGCGCAAATTGCCGTTAGCGATCGCACAAGCACATGGTTGCTGGGTTACCGATGTGGAAGGTACAAAGTACCTTGATTGTTTAGCTGGGGCAGGTACATTGGCTTTAGGTCATAATCATCCTGCGGTGATTCAAAGTATCCAGGAGACACTTGCAAGTGGTCTTCCATTACATACACTGGATTTAACGACTCCTTTAAAAGATGCTTTTACTGAAGCACTACTGGCATCTCTGCCAGGTGGTCAGGAAGCTTACTGTTTACAGTTCTGCGGTCCATCAGGCGCCGATGCAACTGAAGCAGCGATTAAACTTGCAAAAACCTATACTGGTCGTAGCTCTGTTATCAGTTTTTCTGGTGGCTATCATGGCATGACACATGGTTCACTTGCCATGACAGGTAACCTGTCTGCTAAAAATGCAGTCAATGGTTTAATGCCGGGTGTACAGTTTATGCCGTATCCGCATGAATACCGTTGCCCATTGGGTCTAGGTGGTGAAGCGGGCGTAGACGCTTTAACTTATTACTTTGAACAGTTTATTGAAGATGTTGAAAGTGGTGTTACCAAGCCGGCGGCTGTTATTCTTGAAGCAATTCAGGGTGAAGGTGGCGTAGTTGTTGCCCCAACTAAATGGTTGCAAAAGATTCGTGAAGTGACTGAAAAACACAATATCGTGTTGATTCTGGACGAAGTTCAGGCAGGCTTTGCGCGTTCAGGTAAGATGTTTGCCTTTGAGCATGCTGGAATTGAACCTGATGTTGTGGTGATGTCTAAAGCAGTTGGCGGTAGCTTGCCACTTGCAGTTTTAGGTATTAAGCGCAAGTTTGATGCATGGCAGCCAGCAGGCCATACCGGTACATTCCGTGGTAACCAACTAGCCATGGGTACAGGCCTTGCGTCACTTCAGGTTATTCAAGAGCAAAATCTTGCACAGAATGCTCATGATCGTGGTGAGTTCTTGCAGTCTGAACTGAAAAATCTGGCAGCTGAATTTCCATGTATCGGCCATGTACGTGGTCGCGGCTTGATGATCGGTATCGAAATCGTTGACGAGCGCCAGCAGCCAAATCATATTGGTGCTTATCCTGCTGATGGTCAACTGGCTGCTGCAATTCAGGCAGCGTGTTTTAATCATAAACTGTTGCTTGAAAAAGGTGGTCGTAACGGTACAGTAATTCGTTTACTTTGTCCGCTGATCATTACTCAGGAAGAATGTGTAGAAGTAATTGCTCGCTTTAAGAAAGCAGTTGCTGAAGCTCTTGTTGCAGTTCGAGGCGCATAATTCATGGTAGATTTTGCAGAACACCGTAAAGCGTTACTCTGCAATGATGCTCAATCCATTGCTGACTATGAGTCAGCAATGGAACAGGCGACTAAAGCCGTAGCAGCATGGTTGCAAAACGATAAAATGTATACTGGCGGCAGTATCAAGGAACTCCGTGAAGCAATCGCCTTTCATCCTTCTAAAGACGGGTTGGGTGTACAGAAATCGCTTGAACGTATGGTTGAGCTTTTTCTGAATAAAAGTCTGAAAGTACACCATCCACATTCGCTGGCGCATCTGCATTGCCCAACTATGGTGGCAAGCCAGATTGCTGAAGTACTCATCAATGCAACTAACCAGTCAATGGATTCATGGGACCAAAGCCCAGCCGGTTCATTGATGGAAGTGCAACTGATCGACTGGTTACGCCAAAAAGTAGGTTATGGTTCAGGTCAGGCAGGTGTATTTACCTCAGGTGGTACACAATCAAACTTGATGGGCGTATTACTTGCGCGTGATGCCTGCATCGCGAAAAACTGGAAAGATGAAAACGGTAATCCGTGGTCTGTTCAGCGTGATGGTATTCCTGCAGAAGCAATGCGTACTGTTAAAGTCATTTGTTCTGAAAATGCACATTTCTCTGTGCAGAAGAACATGGCAATGATGGGGATGGGTTTCCAGTCAGTAGTCACTGTTCCTGTGAACGAAAATGCCCAGATGGATGTCGATGCACTGGAAAAAACCATGGCTCACCTTCAGTCTGAAGGCAAGATTGTGGCATGTGTAGTGGCAACCGCAGGTACAACCGATGCCGGTGCAATCGATCCCTTAAAACAGATCCGTGAAATTACCAATAAATATGGTGCATGGATGCATATTGATGCAGCATGGGGTGGTGCGCTGATTCTGTCTAATGATTATCGCTCTATGCTAGATGGTATCGAGTTGTCTGATTCTGTGACACTGGATTTTCATAAGCATTATTTCCAAACCATTTCTTGTGGCGCGTTTTTGCTTAAAGATGAAGCGAACTACCGTTTCATGCACTATGAAGCAGAATACCTGAACTCAGCTTATGATGAAGAGCATGGCGTGCCGAACCTGGTGTCTAAGTCTTTACAAACAACACGTCGTTTCGATGCGTTGAAATTATGGATGACAGTTGAATCACTGGGTGAAGAGCTTTATGGTTCAATGATTGATCATGGCGTGAAATTGACACGTGAAGTAGCAGACTACATCAAAGCAACTGATGGTCTGGAACTTCTGGTTGAACCACAATTCGCATCAGTATTGTTCCGTGTTGTTCCAGCAGGATATCCAGCTGAATTTTTAGATGCATTGAACCAGAATGTAGCAGATGAGCTGTTTGCCCGCGGTGAAGCTAATATTGGCGTAACTAAAGTGGGGCAGGTACAGTCTCTGAAAATGACGACCTTGAGCCCGGTAGCAACATTAAAAAATGTAAAGAATTTACTTGATCTGGTTTTAACCGAAGCTGACCGAATCAAGGAATCAATCCAGCAGGGTAGTTATACTCCGCCGATTGCCTAAACATTGTTCCTATAAAAAGCCGGTGTCTATGATACCGGCTTTTTATTATGGTGGATTAATAATCTGGAGTTTCTCTCGTCATAGATTTTTTCGTATGGAGTAATTTAGGAAGTATAGGAGGGAACTTTATTCTTGAGCATAAATTGATTCTGTTCTTTAAATTTTTTCAAAACAATGTAAGATTTTATGTGACCAATAAAATCACAAGATAATAACTTTTCTGTCACAAAGTGCGAAAGCTGCTCCAGATTTTCTGCTACTACTTTTAAAATAAAATCTGCATCGCCACTTAAAGAAAAAGCATCCTGTATACATTCTTCACTTTCAATCAGCTCCTGAAATGCTAGCTGGTTTTTGGCCTCATGTACTCTTAAATTTACATGGACCATTGCAGTAACTTCAAGGCCTAAAGCTTGCTGATGAATACGCGCGGTATACCCGATGATGATTCCTTTCTGTTCTAGAAATTGCCGTCTGCGCGAGCATTGTGATGCTGACAGTCCAATAAGCTCACCCATTTCCTGATTGGTCAATCTGCCATTTCTCTGCAGCGCCTGAATGATTTGCCAGTCAAATTTATCCATTATATGCACCTTATTCCTTTATGATACACATATCATGTATTTTTATTAAAATCCGTTTCTATTATGCATGAAATATAAGTTTTAGATGAAATATTATCTTTCTATGGAATAAAAATAGATGAGAAGGATGATAAAAATGTTCATGGAAATCGGCAATTTTTTAAATAAACGGTTAAGCGAACTGGGTATCAAGCATATTTTTGGTGTGCCAGGTGATTTCAACCTATCTTATCTGGAACAAATTGAAGCTGACTCAAAAATTGATTTCATTGGTAACTGTAATGAACTTAACGCAGCATATGCTGCTGATGGTTATGCGCGTATTAATGGTTTCTCTGCATTGGCCACCACTTACGGTGTTGGTGACCTGAGCGCCATTAATGGAATTGCAGGAGCCTATACAGAGAATGTACCCCTGATCCATATTTCAGGCATTCCACCACTGCATGCTGTTACTCAGGGTGCTTTAATACATCATACCTTGGTTGATGGTAATTATGACAATATCATGAATTGCATGCGTGAGTTTACGGTAGCCCAGACCCGTCTGACACCTGCCAATGCTGCTTCAGAAATTGACCGGGTACTGCGCCAGTGCGCACTAGAACGCCGTCCGGTACATATTCAGCTGCCTTCCGATATTACCCATGTGAAGATTCAGATAGATGATCAACCGCTGTGTCTGGAACGTCCGGTAAGTGATCCTGAAATACTTGAACAGGCAGTAGACGAATTATTTAAATGCTTATCTCAAGCAAAAAAACCTGCTCTACTAATTGATAATGAAGCCGATATTTTTAATGTCACAACATTATTAGCTGAACTTTCTGCCAAAACAGGTATCTCTTATGCCTGTCTTCCCACAGCTAAAAATATTATGGATGAATCATCACCACATTATTTAGGTGTGTATGTTGGTGCGGCCAGTCAACTATCTGTAAGAAATCTGATCGAATGTTCAGACTGCCTGATTGGAATCGGAGCCAGATTTACCGATATTGGTACGGGTATGTTTTCACATAAAATCAATAAAGACAGCTATATTGAAATTAAACGGTATGAAGTCAATACCGCACGTAAAAACTTCCCGGGAATTGAAATGGGCGAATTGCTGACAGCACTTAATCTACGGGTCATAGCTAAAAAGTCGCTTAAACCTACACTTGAGACGCCAGCCACTGAGCGAATTCAGGTATCAGAACACCAGAAGCTGTCGCATGAAATCCTTTGGAAATATATTGGTGATTTCTTTAAAGCAGATGATGTAATTCTGGGTGAAGTGGGAACATCAAATACAGCATTATCTGGGCTACGTTTACCGGTAACTGCCAAGTATATCTGCCAGCCTATATGGGGCTCAATCGGTTATACCTTGCCTGCATTACTTGGTAGTTTGCTCGCTGCACCAAAACGTCGGCAAATTTTATTTATTGGCGATGGTTCATTGCAACTTACAGTGCAGGAGCTTTCTACGATTATCCGTTATGGTCTCAAACCCATTATTTTTGTACTCAACAATGGGGGTTATACGATTGAACGATTAATTCTGGGTGAAAATGCCAGCTATAACGATATTCAGAACTGGAAATATACTGAATTGGTACAGGTGTTCAATGGTAAAGAAAAATATCAGACCTCTATGGTCGAGACCGCTGGCCAGCTAAAAAATGCGTTAGATCAGGTAGAGGCATATGATGGTTTAAGCCTGATTGAACTTAAATTACCGGCAATGGATGCTCCGGTGAGCCTGCTTAAATTTGCTGATGTCGTAGCGCGTTATGACTATGGTAATTTCGGCTACCAAAAACTTAAAACAGAACAGCACTATGTAGAATGTAAAAATGCAATATCTTTCTAATTTCTTAAAAATCAATCGGTTATTTTTTTATAAATTATTTTAATCTGACCTTAAGGAGCACTGGTTTTTACTTGGTGCTCCTGACTTAATTTCTCTAAACAATGATAAAGGGTGTAAAGGATATTACGCCTTCAATGGAGATAAAACTGTGGACACAAATCAAAATACATTGAAGAAAGGTCTCTCTAACCGGCATATACAGCTGATTGCACTAGGAGGCGCTATTGGAACCGGATTATTTCTGGGAATTACACAAACCATTAAACTTGCTGGCCCTTCAGTTTTACTGGGGTATGCAATTGCAGGCATCATCGCTTTCCTCATTATGCGTCAACTGGGAGAAATGGTAGTAGAGGAACCTGTGAGCGGTTCATTTAGTTATTTTGCCAATAAATATTGGGGCCGTATGGCAGGTTTCATGTCTGGGTGGAATTACTGGGTTTTATATGTACTGGTAAGCATGGCTGAATTGAGTGCTATTGGAACATTTATACAGTTCTGGTGGCCTGAAATACCCACCTGGATTACTGCAATGGGGTTTTTTATACTGATTAATGGCATTAACTTTATTAATGTCCGTTTTTTTGGAGAAACAGAATTTTTATTTTCCTGCATTAAAATTATTGCCATCTTGAGCATGATTGGTTTTGGTGCCTATTTATTGTTTTTAGGTACCGCTGGGCCAGAAGCCGGAATAGCCAATTTATGGCAGCACGGCGGATTTTTCCCAAATGGTATTTCTGGCCTGGTAATGGCTATGGCAGCTATTATGTTTGCATTTGGTGGACTAGAGCTAATTGGAATTGCAGCCGCAGAAACACGAAATCCTGAGAAAAATATTCCAAAAGCTACGAACCAGATTGTTTACCGTATCTTGATTTTTTATATTGGCGCAATCGGTATTCTGTTGAGTTTATATCCCTGGAATCAGGTGGCACAAGGGGGGAGCCCATTTGTACTAATTTTCCAGTCTTTAAATAATCATGGTGTAGCCAATGTCTTGAATCTGGTCGTACTGATCGCAGCAGTTTCAGTTTATAACAGTTGTATTTACTGTAATAGTCGTATGCTGCACGGACTGGCAGAACAGGGCAATGCACCGCAGTTTCTAAAAAAAGTGAATCGCCGTGGAATTCCAGTCGCAGCCTTGGCTGTATCCGGTTCGATTACTGCACTTTGTGTAGTCATTAACTATATTATTCCAGAAAAAGCGTTTGGTCTTCTTATGATGCTGGTGGTTGCTGCATTAGTAATTAATTGGCTTATGATTTCAGTCACTCATTTGAAGTTTATAAAAGTGATGAAGCAGCAACACAGGCTGACTGCATTTAAAGCTATTGCCAGTCCTTGGACAAATTATTTAACGATTGCTTTTATGTTTTTCATTTTAACGATCATGAGCTTGACACCAGATATGCGCTCAGCCGTTATTTTGGCACCTGTATGGCTTAGTGCACTGGCCATTATGTATTTTGTCTATTATCGCAAAAGAAATGTTGTATTGACTGGCGGGATCCAGCCTAATCCTTAAAAACAATTATTTAAGTATTTTGTTTTCTATATAAAGAGAGATCGAATGATCTCTTTTTATCAATTTAAGAGGAGATTTGAAAACTGGAGTAAGCCCCGATTTTAAAGTGGATTTTATATTTTTATGCTAGAACTATAAATTAATGAACAATAAATATTTTAAGATAAATCTATAAACCAATAGTCCAGTTTTTAGATTTCAGGTATTCAACACTTTCCTTTAAAATTTTTTTAACTGAGCCTATTAGAATACTTCAATCCATAAATTTCTATTTATAGGGCTTGAGAAAATATACAAACGCTCTGCTTGATCGCACTCCCATAGCAGGGGACTTATTGATGAAATTCTTATTAGGCTTAAATATCTGTTAGCTAGTACACTATTTATGTAATGAGCTATATCACATCTTATAAATATAGAAAGCTTAATTCTAACTTTTATAGATTAGTCCCACTGAAATTTTTTAAGATAACTCAGAATCTGTATAGATCTATTACAGTGAAAAACTACCTTAATAAAAGTGATACAGAATTAATTCTGGTTTGTAAGACGTCGGGATTAAATTTTTGACTGAATATTTTTAATATAATTTTAAATGCTTAATCTTGTTATTTAAAAAAAATTAAAATAAAAAATCTAATATAATTATATAGTTAATTTAATGCATGAAATGCTGTAGATGAGATCATGAAAGTGTCATAAAGGTGTAACTTATTTGTCATATTTTAAACTCAAAATGCACTTATCCAAAATGTACTAACACTGTAAACAAGTGGAGTACGGAAAAATTGCAAAATTAAGAGAGAAGAGAATGCGCTTAAATCCACGTCATGTTGGCATCATTTTAGCAGTTACTGGGGCAGCTGCAGCAACAACCGCGAATGCGGCTCGCGATACCATTCAGATTGCCGGTTCTTCAACCGTCCTTCCATATGCGAGTATTGTTGCTGAAGAGTTTGGTAATACTTTTCCACAATTTAAAACACCAGTTGTAGGTTCTGGTGGCACTTCGGGCGGACTAAAACAGTTCTGTCAGGGTGTAGGCGACAATACAATTGATATTGCAAATGCATCACGTGAAATTAAAGATACTGAACTTGCTAGCTGTAAAAAAGCTGGTGTAAACAAAGTTCAGGAAATCAAGATCGGTTATGACGGTATTGTATTTGCATCAAATGCCAACAAGGCAGCCTTCAAGTTAAAGCCTTACCATGTATATGCGGCACTGGCAGAAAAACTGCCTTCTAAAGGTAAACTGGTTGCTAACCCGTATACTCGCTGGAACCAGATTGACAAGACCTTGCCAAATGAACCGATTACTTTAGTTATTCCAGCATCTAACCACGGTACACGTGAAGTGTTCCAGGAAAAAATGGTTGATCTGGGCTGTAAAGCATATGAGTACAACAAGAATCTAGATAAAGATACTCAAAAAACTGTATGTTCGACTTTCCGTAAAGATGGTCGTGTCATTGAAATCTCAGGTGACTATACTGAAACACTCAGCCGTCTGAAAACAAATCCGAGCGCAGTTGGTGTATTTGGTCTAGGTTTTTATGACCAGAACCGTGACCGCCTGCGTGTAGCAACAGTAAATAATGTAACACCGTCTGAAGCAACTATCCTTTCTGGTAAGTACCCTGTTTCCCGTCCACTGTTCTTCTATGTAAAAGGTGAGCACCTGAAATCAATCAAAGGACTTGAGCAGTATGTAGAATACTTCCTGAATAAAAAGGTTTCAGGTAAAGGTTCTAAACTTGAAAAGGCTGGCTTGATTTCACTGTCTGACTCAGAACGTGCCAAAGTACTGGCAAATTTTAAAGCAGGTAAAACTGTTCAGTAAGGTGGACTTATTCAAGACTGATGGCAGGGAAGACCTGCCATCAGCTTTCGCGTAAATAAGATTTTTTCATGCGGTCATGTGAAAGAATTGTGGAGAATACATGAATCTGCTGCTCATTGGAGTGTTACTGGCGCTGATTGCAATTGCTTATCAGGTTGGGCTCACCAAAAGCCGTAAACTGGCAGGTAAAGAGAATAATTCTGCCAGTCTGCATTCGCGTCCGGGCTATTATGGCGCACTGGTTGCATTATGGTGTGGTATACCGGCTTTTATAATTTTAATTGTGTGGAATCTGGTTGAGCCAAATATTCTAAAGCATATTATCCTTAATAATATACCGGCAGCGACTGTAACGGCACTGGACCCTGCTGGACTGGATGTTATCGTTGAGCGAATCAGGGCAATTGCATCAGGTTTTGGGGTAAGTGATCAACCAGCAGCTTATGAGGTTGCAGCGGCAGAACAGTTAGCCAAATTCCAGATGATTGGTAACTTTGCTAAAATGGCTGTGGTTATTGCTGTAGCGCTAGGTGGTCTGGTCTGGGCAAAAAAACATGTAAGTCAGCAGTACCGAGCACGTAATCAGGTCGAAAAAGCCATTAATATTGGCCTGATTTTATGTTCAGGAGTTGCTATTCTGACCACGATTGGCATTGTACTTTCGATGTTTAGTGAAGCAATGCGCTTTTTCCAGTTCGTCAGTCCTCTGGAATTCTTTTTTGGAACAGAGTGGAATCCGGGCTTTAGTACATCAGGTGGCGCAGAAGGCAGTTATGGTTTGTTGCCACTGATCTGGGGCACACTCATGGTCAGTGCTATCGCTTTGCTGGTAGCTGTCCCAATTGGACTGTTAATTGCGATTTATCTGGCTGAATATGCATCTCCAGGTTTACGTTCCTGGGCGAAGCCCACTATTGAGATTCTGGCGGGTATTCCGACGATTGTTTATGGTGTCTTTGCTTTAATGGTCATTGGCCCGTTCTTTAAGATGCTGGGAGATACGGTTGGCCTGCATATCAATGCGACCAGTGCACTGACTGCCGGTTTTGTGATGGGAATTATGATTATTCCTTTTGTTTCTTCACTGTCAGATGACATTATTACTCAGGTGCCGCGTTCACTACGGGACGGTTCACTGGGACTTGGAGCGACCAAGTCTGAAACCATTCGGCAGGTGGTACTTCCAGCAGCTTTACCCGGAATTATTGGTGCCTTTTTGCTAGCTGCTTCACGTGCCATTGGCGAGACCATGATCGTGGTGCTGGCTGCGGGTAACAGTCCAATCCTGCACGGTAACCCACTAGAAGCTGTCTCTACAGTAACAGTTACTATCGTTAACCAACTTACTGGTGACACTGATTTCGCCAGTCCACAGGCACTGGTGGCGTTTGCCTTGGGCTTAACCCTGTTTGTAATTACTTTGGGTCTTAACATTGTTGCACTTTACATTGTGCGTAAATACCGCGAGCAATACGAATGAGTACATCCAATACTTCTCCGCTGGGCCAAAAAGATATATTCGATGCTCAAGCTGCTGCCGATTTGCGCGCAAAACGTAAAGACAGAATTGCCAAATCACTCAGTAAGCGTCATCGTAAAGAGAAAATCTTCCGTATTGCTGGCTTTAGTGCAGTAATGGCCGGGCTATTCTTTGTGGCTTTACTTTTTGGCAGTATTCTGATTAAAGGTTTGCCCGCGTTCTGGCAAGCTGGTATGTCGGTACCTGTATATTTTGACCCTAATATTATTGACGCTGGACCACGTCCAGTTCAAAAAGCAGGCGAAAGTCCAGCCCAGTTCCAGGAGCGTTACATTGCCTGGCAAACAAAGATGGGTATGGTAGATTGGGATGCCTTGATCGTAAATGGTATTATCTCTAAAGCACCTGCACTGGCGCCACAGCGTGATGAGCTAGGGGAGATTTATACCAGCTCGGAATCTTACCGATTACGCGATATGGTATTTGAAAATCCCGCTTTAATTAGTAAAACGCAAGACATCAAGATTTTGGCTGATGCCAATGTGGATGTCTGGGTGCGTGGCCAGATTGACCGTGATCTTCCGGATGAGCAGCAGCAGTTAAGTCCAGAAGTACGCAAGCTTGCAGATGAAATGGAAGCACAAGGTGTATTGACCACTTCATTTAATACTCAAATCTTTACGAATCCCGATTCGCGTAGTTCTCCTGCAACGTCAGGACTGGCTGGCGCTTTTATGGGTTCGCTGTTTATGATGCTGATTGTCATCTTTATCTCGATTCCAATCGGTGTGGCAAGTGCGATTTATCTGGAAGAATTTGCGCCAAAAAATTATATTACCGATATTATTGAAGTAAATATCAATAACCTGGCCGCTGTACCTTCAATTGTATTTGGTTTACTAGGTGCTGCGATCTTTATTGGCTGGATGCATCTGCCATTATCGGCACCGTTAGTGGGTGGTCTGGTACTGAGTTTGATGACATTGCCTACGGTTATTATCACAACACGAGCCTCGTTAAAAGCTGTACCTCCCTCAATTCGTCAAGCTGCATTAGGTTTGGGTGCATCCCGTGTACAAACTATTTTTCATCATGTGTTACCTCTTGCATTACCAGGAATTTTAACCGGTGCAATTATTGGGGTAGCGCAGGCACTAGGCGAAACAGCTCCTCTATTATTGATTGGTATGAGTGCCTTTGTGGCCAGTGTGCCAACCTCCCCATTAGATCAATCCACGGCTTTACCTGTACAGATTTTTCTGTGGCAGGGCAATGAATTACGTAACTTTTTTGAAGGGCGTACAGCAGCCGCCATTATTGTACTGCTGGCACTCATGATTGGCCTAAACAGCTTGGCCATCTGGTTACGTAAGAAATTTGAAGTACGCTGGTAATTGAGGACAAGATATGAATACTAATGTTATGAATGCTTACAAGCAGGAACCGTCCGTGAATTCAGAACCAACCCAAATACCTGTCACCGGATCAGGCAAGACATCTGCAACTTCGTTTGTATCCCAGTTCGATACATCTGCAGCGTCTAAAAAAGTAACAGCACACAAAGTCAAAATCTGCACTGATGATGTCCATGTTTATTATGGCGAAACAGAAGCGATCAAAGGAATTGACCTTGAAATTTATGAAAATGAAGTGATTGCATTCATTGGACCATCAGGCTGTGGTAAATCAACATTTTTGCGTACTTTGAACCGCATGAACGATACTATTGACAGCTGCCGGGTTACAGGAAAAGTAACACTGGATCAGCAAGATATATATGATCCAAATCTGGATGTCGTATTACTGCGTGCACAGGTCGGAATGGTGTTCCAGAAGCCGAATCCGTTTCCAAAATCGATTTTTGATAATGTTGCTTATGGGCCTAAACTGCACGGTCTGGCACGTGACAAATACGACCTTGAAGAAATTGTCGAAAACAGCCTGCGTAAGGCTGGACTTTGGGATGAGGTCAAAGACCGTTTGAATCAGCCTGGTACAGGACTTTCAGGTGGACAGCAACAGCGCTTATGTATTGCCCGTACTATTGCGGTAAGTCCAGAAGTGATATTAATGGATGAGCCATGTTCTGCACTTGACCCGATTGCGACTGCAAAGGTAGAGGAACTGATTTCGGAGCTTTCGAATCAGTATACTATTGCGATTGTAACTCACTCGATGCAGCAGGCAGCGCGTGTATCTGACCGGACAGCTTATTTCCATTTAGGTGATCTGATTGAGGTCAACTCTACAGAAAAGGTTTTTACACAGCCTGATCATCAATTGACTGAAGCTTATATTACAGGACGCTTCGGCTAATTATTTAACCTGAGATTTTAAAAAAAACAGAGTCTTGATACTCTGTTTTTTTGTTATGATGCGAGATATAAAAATTTCATACTAAAAGAATAATGCAACTGACACCGGAAGAACGAGAATACGCAAAAATTTCGAAACATGCTTTAAAAGACTTATTCCAGGTTCTGTTTGGCACCAAATATATAGATCAATATTTTGCTATGCTGATGGTAGGATTGAGTATAGCTCTTGCAACTTTAATACCCCATCATGGCTTGTTTGCAACATCTCAAAGTCCGGGAATGACCAATTATCATCGCTGGTTATATGACATCTTTGTGGTTGTATCGAGTTCAATCGGCTTTGTATTTTATTTTTGGTTAAAACGACAAAAAAGTAATATTAAGGTTGGCCAAAAATGGCGAGCTTATATTAAGGCAAATTCTGATTTTAAAATGTATCGTTATTGCATTGCTCAACTTAAAGGTAAAGAACCTTTTATGCATACCCCTTTTAAAGAATATTGCTTTATTCTTCTTTTCCTGGCCTTATTTATTCTGATGTACTCACTGCTTACCCCTTTTGAAAATGGCCGACGTGGTAACTTCTGGATTCAAACTTGGTGGCCAGTAAACGCCTTCATTATAGGTGTATTATATTCAGGATTATTCTGGATATATTTCCGTTTATTCGCCATCAAAGCAATCATGAATCAATATGCTTTATTGATCAGACAAGAACGAGCAAATAACAAACATAATAAGGCTATTGAAAAATGCCAGTAGTGACCTAATCTAAAGATACAAACCGAATTAAACTGAGAATAGATTTTTTATGTTATTTCATACGCCAAAGTTACCCGCAGAGATTCGTATCAGCCATCTTAATGCGCGTATCAATGAACAACGGAAAAAAATTGCACAGACAACAGCGTCTAAACTCGAATTATTGCAACTTGCTCAACAACTGGCAAAAGAAGGGCGGGCACGTAAAAAAAATAACCAGAAAATTTATGTCATCGATTTTAAAGGTGACGTACAAGCTTCAGCTGTTGAAAATCTGCGTGAAGAAATCACCTTGATTCTGGCAACGGCTAAAGCAGGAAAAGACCGTGTAGTGGTGCGTCTGGAAAGTCCGGGTGGAATGGTACATGGTTATGGACTCGCAGCAGCACAGCTGGTGCGTTTACGTGATGCAGGATTTCACTTAACTATCTGTGTAGACAAGGTTGCTGCCAGCGGTGGTTATATGATGGCCTGTATTGCAAATGAAATTATTACCGCACCATTTGCTGTTGTTGGTTCAATTGGTGTTGTGGCTCAGGTACCAAATTTTAACCGTTTATTAAAAGAACATAATGTCGATTTTGAGCTTTATACTGCAGGCGAATATAAGCGTACTGTTACTATGTTCGGCGAAAATACGCCAGAAGGTAAAGCCAAATTTGAGCAGGAACTGCAACAGACCCATGCTTTGTTTAAGCATTTTGTAGAAAAATACCGCCCAAAAGTAAATGTTGAGAAAGTAGCAACAGGTGAGCATTGGTATGGTCAGGATGCTCTAGATTTAAATTTAGTAGATGAGCTGAAAACTTCAGATGAGTATTTACTGAGTGCTCTACCACAGCATGATGTGTATGTTATTTCAACTCGCCGTAAACCAACCTTAGGCGAAAAACTGGGTCTTCAGGCCGCGCAAATGGCAGATGCACTGGTGCCAGCAGTATTAAATAAAGTAATGGATACCTTAGCTAAAACCAGTTCTAATTTGGTACAGATGCGTGATCCAGAACTTTAAGATTATCGTGAAGTCGGATTAAAAAAGCTCACTAAAGTGAGCTTTTTTAATAGGAAATTATATTGATGTAAAAACAGGACAATTATACAGAGAAATTATTTAGCATGCTCGCGATGGAAATGGGATTTAAAAGCTTCCCATTTAGCTTGACGTCTTGCTTTATGCTCAGCTTTCTTCTGTTCTTTCAAAGTCAAATTTGCAATACGTTGAGTTTCTTGCCAGGTTTCAATACTGGCTTCAATTTCTGCCTGTACATCTTCATAATCCCAGCGATAAATTGTTGCTCCGGTTTTTTCAAAAAGCGCATCAATAAAATCTTCAGACTCTTCATGAATATCAATGAGTATACCCACAGTGCCGAGGGGCAATGCTTGGCTAATTCTAGCCAGTACAGCTAAATCATCTTGTTCACGATTAATATCATAGGTTCCACCAATTAATGCACCTGTGGTAAAACCTAAAAGTAAGCCAAGTGGACCACCCAATATTCCAATTAAAGAACCCAGTAGGCTGCCACTTAAAATCCCATTATTTTGTTTGGGATCTATTTGTTCTTCAATTTTAAAACTACCATTTTCTTGGCGTTTTAAAAGCGTAACTTCATTAATATCCTTAATAGGGGAGTCTTTAAATTTACTAAAATTTTTAAAGGCTTGTGCTGATTCATTCCAAGTAACTAAAATAATATTATGTGCCATTTCTTCACCTGTATTGATTATAATGTGTATAATATTTATACAGTATTAAAATAAGAGAAATAGTTAACTTTTGTGAATATAATAAAAATTCTATTGTACCAATTTGATTTTAATAATATTTAATTTTATTAAAAAATAATACTAATATTTTGTTTCTTATTTTTTATAAAAATGAATAGTATTCAGCTTCTAATAAAAAATTTTTGATAAAGTTGGCTTTAATAATAGATATTATATAAGTTGTGATTATTTTTATTAAAATCAAAGAAAAAATTAAGCGTATTTTTAAAGTAAATAGTAATTACAGAGAAAAGGGTTATAATCTCAATAAAATATTATTATTGATTGTAATATTGAAATTAAGACCTTATTAAGGGTAAATCCTAATTATTTATAAACAGTGAATTTAATTTTGCAAGATTAATTTTTTATTTTGGATATTAATGTGTGTATTTTTATTTCAGCTAAGTAAAATAAATTTTTGTTTAAAAGAATATTAGTATAAATCTAAATAACTACATGTTATAAAAATATTAAAGAAAATTATTTAATAATATTTCAAGATCTATTTAATAAATTTTTATAATTCTCCTTAATTAAAACGATGATACCTGTCATTATTGCTCCGAGAGTTGCAAGCAATATATCTTTATGTGCATCCCAAATATCACCTTGCTGGCCATTATAGTTTTCTGCAGCTTCAGGTGATAAGTTAATTGCTATCAGCCATTCTATCCATTCGTAAATCAGGCTGGTACTCATGACAGACTCAATCACAAGGATAAACCATATCCAAGGTTTCAAATCTGGTAGCCAAACCTGATGTAACCTTAAAAATACCGGATAGAGTAGTAAACCATAAGCAAAGTGTACCAGACGGTCATACATGTTACGTTGCCAGCCCATCATCTGATTCAAATCTATTCCTGATAACTGAATGAACCATTCATTATAAGGCACATAAGAATAGAGATAATGGGCACCTAATACATGAATCAGCAGAAAGATAATATAAAAAGTTACGCTACCAAAGCCGAGTCCGATTTTCTTAATAAGAATAATCAGAGCGATCCACATCAATAGGGTGCCGAGTTGATGGAGAAGATAAGAAGATAGGTCCATTGGATGAATGCTAGCAATCATCACAGCCAAAGCTAAAATTATAAAGACACCCCAATGTTTCGCATGTAAATGGTAATCAATCATTTTAATTTTAGAAAACTTTAAGTTTAAATATATGAGTTAAAGTCATCATAATAAAAAAGCGGAGCCAAAGCTCCGCTTTTTTATTTTTCAATTAGATTTTTTCAATCAGCTCTTTAAGCTGTTTTGCCTGTTCAGCAGCATTGCCGGTATAAGTTGCGGGGGTCATTTCAGCAAGACGGGCACGATCAGCAGCAGGCACGGCTTCCAGCTCACTGCCATTTACAAAGTTTACCATCATCTCTCGCGTCATAGCCTGGCCACGAGTTAATGCCTTTAATTTTTCATAAGGTTTTTCTACGTTGTAACGACGCATTACTGTTTGAATCGGTTCTGCCAGTACTTCCTGCGCCTGATCAAGATCTTCAAGCAAGCGGTTAGCATTTAGCTCAAGCTTACCTACACCTTTAAGACATGCATCAAACGCAATCAGGCTTTGTGCAAAACCTACACCCATGTTACGAAGTACGGTAGAGTCCGTCAGGTCACGCTGCCAGCGAGAAACAGGTAATTTTTCACCCAAGTGAGCCAGTACTGCATTAGCGATACCGAGGTTACCTTCAGAGTTCTCAAAGTCAATCGGGTTAACCTTATGTGGCATGGTGGATGAACCAACTTCACCTTCTTTAAGTTTTTGCTTGAAATAACCTAGAGAAATGTAACCCCATACATCCCGGTTAAAATCAATCAGAATGGTGTTGAAGCGGCGTAGGGCATCAAAAAGTTCCGCCATGTAGTCATGCGGTTCAATCTGAGTTGTATACGGATTAAAGGTGAGACCTAGAGACTCAACAAAAGCCTGAGAGTGTGCTGGCCAGTTGATATCTGGATAAGCTGAAAGGTGGGCATTATAGTTACCTACTGCACCATTGATTTTTCCAAGCAGTTCAACATTTTCAAATTGCTTGATCTGACGCGCCAGACGATAGGCAACATTTGCCATTTCTTTACCCAAGGTAGTCGGACTGGCTGTCTGGCCATGAGTACGGGACAACATTGGCTGGTCTGCGTGCGTTTCAGCCAGTGCAATAATCGAGTTTAATAACTGCTGCATGATTTTCAGTAGCACATCGCGGCCATTTTTCAGCATTAATGCATGAGACAGATTATTTATATCTTCAGATGTACAGGCAAAATGAATAAATTCACCTGCATTCTTCAGCTCATCAATACCGGCAATTTTTTCTTTCAAGAAATATTCGACTGCTTTGACATCATGGTTAGTAGTGCGCTCTATTTCCTTGATCTGGTTAGCATCGGCTTCAGAAAACTCTGTAACAATCTGGTCAAGAGCAGCATTGGTTGCAGCACTAAAATCAGCAACTTCAGTAATTTCAGGATGTTTTGCGAGCGCTTGTAACCAACGCACTTCAACAGTAACACGGGCATGGATCAGGCCAAACTCAGAAAGATAAGGGCGTAATGCATCGCATTTGCTTGCGTAGCGCCCGTCGAGTGGTGAAAGTGCAGTTAAAGCGTTCATAGTGATTCCTTGAAGTCTGGAATTAAAGCTAAAGCAGCAAGCCCATTTTGCATCAGTTAAACCGCCTGATACTGTAAACGAGCGAGATCCTGAATATCCTGTAGTAATTTACGTTTCCTGAAAATCATATTCCAGGAGCTGCCACCGAGCTGACGCCACAAATGTGCCATTTGCAGACCAGTAAACAGGCTGGCGCGAATCCGGTTGGTATGTTGTGTGTCTTTAAATGCTTCAGCGTTACCACGAACTAAAATACGCGGATTAATCTGTCCTGCTGTATCGACATAGGTCTGGGCAAGATTAGCAAGAATACTGGGGTGCAAATAATTATTATCGAAAAAAGAAAGCTGTTTTAATATTTTTTGCTGGGATTTTTCAATAATCTGGACATATTCCGGATTCCGATAAACCTTCTTTTCTAATTGCAGCAAGGCCATAGCATACGACATGGGCAGTTTAGCTGCCGAGATTTTAGGAATACGAGATTTGGGGGTGCTTGAAAAAGGCTGGATTATACTGCTTTCCAGCGTTTTTAAACCTAAAGATATATCGGCAAGCTGATTAAAAAAATCGAGTGTCTGGCTAGAATGGTTAACAGTTGGGCGAATATTCAAACTGGCTTTAATCAGCTGTTCGAAATAGAAATTACCACTTTCGCCCATACTTTTTTGACCGGACATGGCGGTCATATGAGTAAGCTGAGTAGCCTGGAATACGGCTGCCAAGGCTAAAGCCCTGTTTTGGCGCTCACTCAGGGTTTGAGGCTGTTGAAAGGGGAAATCAACCATGCCTGATCACTTCCTTGTTAAATAAAATCGGGAACAGGTGCATTGGTATGATGAATCACGCCACCACCTAAGCAAACTTCACCACTATAAAATACTACACTTTGTCCTGGTGTAACTGCGCGTTGGGGATCAGCAAATTCGACCCGTACCCCTTGCGTACTAGAATCATCTTTATAAACCGTACAATCCTGGTCAGCTTGGCGATAACGAGTTTTTGCTGTACAACGTAATCCGGATGCAGGAATTTCCTGTTCACCCGCAACCCAGTCAATCGCTTCACTCCAAAGAATTGTACTCTGCATAAGAGGATGCTCATGGCCTTGGCCTACTACCAGGCGGTTACCTGCAATATCTTTATACAGCACAAACCACGCACCTTCAGCCGCACCCTTTAAGCCACCAATTCCAATACCGCCGCGCTGGCCGAGTGTATAGTACATTAACCCGTGATGCTCACCAACCTCTTTACCATCATCGAGAACGATTTTCCCCGGCTGTGCTGGCAGATACTGTTTAAGAAAGTCATTAAAGCGGCGTTCACCAATGAAGCAGATACCGGTTGAATCTTTCTTTTTTGCTGTGGCCAGACCAAGCTCTTCTGCGATTTTACGTACCTGCGGTTTTTCTATTTCTCCTACTGGAAATAGAGTCTTGTTAATTTCACGGCCATGAACAGCATGCAGAAAGTAGGTCTGGTCTTTATTCGTATCTACGCCACGCAATAGTTCTGCATAAGCTTCACCTTGCGAATTATATTTAGTTTCACCTCGGCGAGCATAATGGCCAGTAGCAATAAAATCTGCACCCAGTTTTACGGCATGATCTAGAAATGCACGGAATTTAATTTCCTTGTTACAAAGAATATCCGGGTTAGGCGTACGGCCTGCAGCATATTCGGCCAGAAAATGTTCGAATACACGATCCCAATATTCCATTGCAAAATTTGCGGTATGCAGCTTGATGCCGATTCTGTCACAGACAGCCTGTGCATCAGCCAGATCTTCCATTGCAGTACAGTACTCCGTGCCGTCATCTTCTTCCCAGTTCTTCATGAAGAGACCTTCAACCTGATAACCCTGTTGAAGAAGAAGTGCTGCAGAAACAGAAGAATCTACACCACCAGACATACCGACGATGACACGTTGTTGCATAGGATTAAGCATCCAGATTTGAAATAAGGGGAGAATTTTGGTGCTCATAGATGAGCGATAAAGGAAATTTTTGCCCTGACAGTGCGTCTTGAACTGCTTTGATGACCAGTGGACTGCGTGCACGGGCTGTCTCGGTCAGCTCGTCTAGAGTCATCCATACTGCGCCGACAATACCAGTGTCTAGTGGTGCATCAGCATGGTAAGTGCCTGCCTTGGCAAGAAAACAGAAACGATAATAAGTGCGATCAGGAAACATGGGAGGGGTATAAGTATAGATGCCTAGCAAAGAGTGTATTTCTACCTCATAACCAGTTTCTTCCATGGTCTCACGCACAGCAGCCTGAACGACTGTTTCATCTGCTTCGACATGGCCTGCAGGCTGGTTAAATACAGTATGAGTTACGCCTTCAGCCTGTTCTTCAACAAACAGAAATTTACCATCTTTTTCTACGACGGTTGCGACAGTCACATGTGGTGTCCAAGCAGTCATTTAAAAGCACCGGAAGGTAAAAGCCGTATTCTACAAAATTTAGGCGGATATGGCTATGCTCATGCCAGACTAAGTATTGAATAATATTTTATTGCTTATTATCTGTGCTGGAAAATATCGATCAATTATTGAAACTTTTTCGCTTGGCTACCTGTCCATATTACAGGTCACAAACGTCATTTACAGCCAGATGTCTCAAGATCCGGTGTTCCAAAGCCACCAGTCTTATATCTTCAGTTAATATTAATCCCTTAAATTTTATTTACTTCTGAATTGTAGATATAACTGAATTTTTAGATTTAAAAAATTGATAGCTGTATTATTCCGGTCAAGTAGCGGCTGATCATACAGAAACTTTATATCAGAGTTATTCTTTCAAACAAATCTGCTTTTACAGATGGCCCAGGTTGATAAAGTGCAGGATAAAAGCACTGTTATAGTAGCTGAGTGCTATACCAAAATAGTCTTTAAATTTTTTTTCATCAATCAATAAAAAATTGGATCGACTTTCCTTAAAAAATGATTATAGCTTTTCTTCCAGTTATAAAATTCACCTTGCTCAACCGGCTCAGTTACATGGCTGATTATGCTACTGACGACAGACAAGCTCAATCATATAATTTTCGGAACGCTGATAAGTCTAAAAAGCCTAATACTATATAAAAGAGAGCTGTCCGTGGCATTTACTGAAATGCCTTCGAAGCCATACTTTTTAATATCATTTTTAGTCTTTTCTCATAGCTGACTATGTTTAGGTTAGTGTTGATCTTAAGCAGAGTTCATAGATTTTTTCTTGGACAAGATAATTTTAAACCTAAATGATAGAAGAGATCATTAGGCTATAAATTAATTTTCCTGATAATTATTTGCGACTTTTACATAGTGTCTTGCTGAGTATGGAAGAAATTCTTTTTCTTTATCTGTAAGTGGTCGAACTTTTTGTACAGGACTCCCTACATATAGATAACCGCTCTCCAGTCGCTTGCGTGGCGGTACCAGACTGCCTGCCCCAATCATTACGTCATCTTCAATGATGACATCATCCAGAATAACGGTCTTGATGCCAACCAGTACCCGGTTTCCTATAGTACAGCCATGTAATATTACATGATGTCCAATCGTCACATCTTCACCAATAATCAGTGGAGAACCTTCAGGTTTATCAGCTTTTTTATGGCTAACATGCAGCATGCAATGGTCTTGTACATTACTGTTCTTTCCAATACGAATACTGTTTACATCGCCACGTACCACTGCAAAAGGCCAGACAGAAACATTTTCAGCCAAATGCACATCTCCAATAACGACTGCCATGCTATCGATGTAGCAGCTGTTATCAACTTGTGGTGTATGTTCGAGGTAGGAGCGAATATTGTTATTCATTTCTGGAGAACCAATCAAAAATCAGGTCAGTATAAAATAAAAAGCATCCATACCGCAGTACAGATGCCCTAACTTTAGCATAAGCTTAAAAAGTATAATTAGAACAAGTTGCTAAAGAACTGTTTAATATGATCAATCATACGTGAAAAGAAACCTGCTTCTTCTACCGATTTTAATGCGACTAATGGCTTTTCTGCAATAACTTTACCATCTAGGCTAGCCACCAATTTACCTACTACTTGGCCTTTTTGCAGAGGAGCATTCAGTTTAGGCTGAACCACCAGCTGGGTTTTAATTTTGTCGGCCTGACCTTTTGGCATAGTCACGTTAAAGTTCTCGGCAAGACCTACTTCAACCTCATTTTCCTGACCAAACCAGACTTTTGATTTAGCCAGAACCTGTTTTGCAGGTTGTACATTGGCAGTTTCAAAGTTGGCATAACCCCATCCCAGCAGATCACGGGTCTGAGTTGCGCGTTCCTGCATGGTTGGCGCACCAAAGATTACTGAAATCAGCCGCATTGGTCCACGTTTTGACGAAGTAGTCAGACAGAAGCCAGCTTCATCAGTGTGACCTGTTTTCAAGCCGTCCACACTTGGGTCAGTATAAAGCAGGGCATTACGGTTACCCTGTTTGATACCGTTAAAGGTAAATTCTTTTTCTGAATAGATCGGATAATATTTAGAGCTGTCTTTAATGATGTGCTGTGCAAGTATGGCCATATCTTTGGCCGTAGAAACATGACCTTCAGCTGGCATACCTGTCGAGTTAACGAAATGAGTATTTACCATGCCAATACGTTTTGCTTCCTGATTCATCATATGGGCGAAGGTACCTTCATTCCCAGCTACGTGTTCAGCCACGGCCTTTGATGCGTCATTACCAGATTGTACGATGATACCTCGCAGCATTTCCAGGACAGAGGCTGTTCCATTTAAAGGAACGTACATACATGATTCAGAACTGCTTCCCCGGCACCAGGCTGACTCGTTCATACGAACCTGTTCGTTTTCGGTGAGTTCACCTTTTAATAATTTTTGCTCAATGATGTAGCTGGTCATCATTTTAGTCATTGAGGCAGGTGCCAGCTTTTCATTTTCATTTTTTGCAGCCAGGATTTGCCCGGTCTCATAGTCCATCAGAACATAGGATTTATTATTCAATTCTGGTGGAGAAGAGAGGACTGTTGCTGCATATGAGAAAGATGGTAACAAGAGTAGGGCAGCAATGGCACTTTTTCGGGTCATTCTAGGAGGTTCCAATACTTAATATGAGCACAAAAAGAGGCTAGCATTTTAGGCCAAAGCACAGCTGACTTCTACCAGGAAGCCAGCTTATTTCATACAGTATTGTAACTATCGGGTATTAGGCACCGTAACTAGCGACGTCACGGCAAACTTGGGTGTTTTTAGATTTGCCTGCATTTTTAGCATCCTGACGTGCTTCTTTCAGAACACTCTGGAAATTTTTTGCTTTACTGCGTTTTTCTAGGGCAGAAACTGCATTTTTCTCGCCAGGCATATGTGCCTGAGCTAGACGGCTATATCCCTCATTAAATTTCTGGTCTTTACCAATCAGTCCCGGACAGATCTCAGACAGCACATAAATAGCGGCGAGCTCTTCTTGAGTAACCTGCTGCTGTGGTGTTACATCAATGTTTTCAGAACCAGCTTTGTTGTTTTCTGCCGCATAAGTACCAGGCGCAGTTAACATAAGAGCTGTTAACAAACCTAAACCCATTTTAGAGAAGTGTTTTAATTTCATTTAGTTTTAGTCTCATAATACAAGCAATTAGCAAATTAGCTTAATCAAAAATCATGGAAAGAAAATAGATAAAGTGTATCTAGCCTGTACATGAACCATAAAAATCCCGGCTAGGAAAAGCCGGGATTTCTAAAACAGGTTATATTTTTAAGTCGATGTTTTACTCAAAGTCCAGAACATCCTGACATACTGATTTTTGTTCTTCCTGATCAGCTTCTTTTGCAGCTGAACGTGCTTCAGCAAGCACACGCTTGTACTCTATATCATTTTGTAAATGGGCATAAGTCATTGAGGAATAAGAGTATTCTCCCAGATAGCTATTAATCAGCTTTTGGATATTAGTGTCCAGACGAGTATTTTTCCCCAAGATTGCTGGACATACCTCTGCCAGTACCTGAGTGCCTGCAATATCTTCTTTGACCAGTGTATCAGCCTCTTGCTGAGTCAAGCCCTCATTGGCCAGTGCCACCTGAGACATGACTGCAACAAACCCCAGACTCATTAGTCCCCGTAATAAAAATGACTTAATCATTGTTTTCACAAATTTATAGGTAGATGTAGAGAGTCAAATATATATAATTTATTGAATAATTCAATTTAATGTCCTCTACAGTCATTTTTTTAACCGAGATTTTTGTGTGAATATTCTAATTGCCAATGATGATGGTGTGTTTGCTCCAGGCCTACAGGCGCTTGCACAAGCCTTGAAACCTTTAGGTCGTGTAGTTGTGGTTGCTCCTGAAGCCGAGCGGAGTGGTTATTCGAGTGCGTTAACCCTAGACCGTCCTTTAAGACCGGTACCTATTGCTGAAGATGTTTGGGCTGTTAATGGCACACCTGCAGATTGTGTTTACCTGTCTATGAATGGCCTGTTTGATTTCGAGTTTGATCTGGTCGTCAGTGGTATCAATAGTGGAGCTAATTTAGGCGATGACGTACTGTACTCTGGTACAGTAGGTGCTGCTTTTGAAGGCCGTCTCATGAAGCAGCCGGCTATTGCCGTTTCACTTGCTGGCGGTAATGTACGCTCATATGTACATCCTGATGAGTTCAAGGTTGCTGCTCGTTGGGTTCATGATTTTATTGCTCGTGGTTTGCCCCAGTTACCGCCACGTCATATCTTGAATATTAATATTCCAGACCTACAGGAAATTAAAGGTGCCCAGATTACCTATCAGGGTCAGCGTTCTCAATCTAAACCCATTACCAGCCATGTAGACCCACGTGGTCGCCAAGTGTACTGGATTGGTCTGGCTGGTGAGGCAGTAACAGAACCGCGAGAAAATATTCACCAGATTCAATCAGATTTTTTTGCAATTGCCAATGGTTATGTGAGTATTACGCCAATTCAGATGGACGCCACCAATTATGCAATACTGGAGAGTTTACAAACAGATCTTGAGCTCAGCTAAACACGGACAAACCAGTTATGTTATAAGTTTGTGAAAAAGGAAAGGTGAAATGATTTTCACCGGACTTTTTTGATACCCTTAGCGCAGTTGTTTTTTTGAGTCTATATAAGAGAGGGAGATCAATGCAATTGGTTCCACAACACCGCCTATTTCCTGTTCCAACTACAACAATCATGAAAAAAATAGTGTTGTCGGTTGCTGTTGTTTCTACTCTGATTCTTACAGGTTGCGCTTCTAAACCTCAGATCAATAATCCGACTCGTTATGCAACTGCACCAGATTATTATACAGTACGCTCTGGTGACACCTTAAGCGGTATTGCAGCGCGTTATGGTCTGAGCTATTTAAGTATTGCTGAAATGAATGATATTTCAGCCCCTTACCGGATTTATGTAAACCAGTCATTGCGCCTGAAAAATTCAGGTACACGCCGTAGTCAAACCCAGCCGATTACCCAGGCTGCCCCAATTCAGCGTCAACGTGTTGCTCTGCCAACACCGCCGCCTGTAACCACAACTACTCGTACGACTGTCCAGCCAACCAGCCCTACACCGAGCATACCGGTTCGTAGTACTACATTACGATGGGTGAAACCGGCCAATGGGCCTGTACTTCAGGCTTATAATCCGGCAAGTAATATTAAAGGAACCCGTTTTTCAGGAAATCTGGGCGATCCAGTATTTGCAGCAGCAGACGGACAGGTGGTTTATGCGGCAGATGGCTTGAAAGAATATGGAAATCTGGTCCTGATTAAGCATATAGATGGTTATATTAGTGCTTATGCACATAATAGTAAAATGCTGGTAAAAAGCGGTGATAATGTAACAGCAGGACAAAAAATTGCTGAAATGGGTTCTAGTGGTACGAATCAGATTATGCTGGAATTCCAGATCCGTCTGGATGGTAAACCGATCAATCCGGCAAGCATTTTACCGATTAATTAATAAATTAATGCAAAACTAGAAAATCCCCGTATAATACAACGAGTTGTTTTTATCAAATATTGAATAATAAAGACAGCTCAAAGTTCAGAGGGAATTTTATGTTAGATCAACTCCGGGCAATGGGAGTATTTGCTTGCGTTGTTGAAAAAAGCTCGTTTAGCGGTGCGGCTCGTGAACTTGGTATTACGACAAGCGCCGTCAGTCAGCAAATCCGCTCATTAGAAAATGAAATGGAAGTAATTCTTCTGCATCGTTCTACCCGGAAGTTGAGTCTGACCGAAGCGGGACAAGCTTTTTTCCACAGCTGTCGAGAAATGCTCGCTGCTGCTGAACGTGGAAAGGTTCGAATTAATGAACTGCGCGATGAACTGGTCGGTGACCTGCGCATTGCGACCACGCCAGAAATAGGTGCCATGCATCTTGTACCTGCTCTGTCTCACTGGATATCTGCACATCGCGGTTTATCTGTTCATTTTGAGGCTGAGAATAAATATATTGACCTGATTGAAGGCCGTATTGATATTGCTGTACGCATGAGTTCAAAAATAGAGGATTCTAATCTGACTGCCGTGCCGCTGGCCCGTGTTGAGCAGATTCTGGTTGCTTCTCCAAGTTACCTGAACCAGTCTGCTCCAATATCACGTCCTGAAGATTTAAAAAATCATGATCTTATTCCAATTAATGTCATGAATAATTATCAGCAGTTTTCATTCCAGCATGGTGTGACAAGTGAAGTTGTTGACCTGGAAATGCGTAGCCGTCTGTACAGTAATAATGTGCTGGTTGCGAAATCATTATGTCAGCATGGACATGGCTTGGCGCGTATTCTTTATCTGGATGTGCAGAAAGATCTGATTAATGGATCTTTGGTTGAGGTATTGCCTGAGTGGAAACTGCCTGCTTTTACTCTTTATGCAATTATCTCTCGACGTGAACAGCAGCCAATGAAAATTCATCGCTGTCTGGATGCTCTGAAACAGTATTTTAGTCAACTTCCCGGTGGCAGAGTCTATCAGGAAGCATCTTAAACAAGAGTATAAAAAAGCCGCACTGAGCGGCTTTTTTATATTACTTTCTTATCTGTTAAGCCTTAAGAAAACTCTTGATTGCCGGGATTAGACGCTGAATCAGATCATCGGCTTGCTCTTGTGTCATGTTAAGTGGCGGCAATAAACGGACCACAGAACCAGCAGTTACATTAATAATCAGTTTGTACTCGTCGCGTGCAATATTTACCAGTTCGCCACAGTCTTTCGGTAATTCAATACCAATCATCATTCCGAAACCGCGGACTTTAACCTGATATTCTTTCAGCTGTTCACGAATCTGGTCCACAATATATTGACCGATTTGAGCTGCGTTCTCGAGCGCATTTTCCTTTTCTAAAAGTTCAAGTACGGTATAAACCACACGTGAACCCAGTGCTGAACCACTATAGGTTGAACCATGATTTCCGGCAGCAAGTACGCCTACACCACGGCCTTGAGTCATTACCGCACCAATTGGAAAACCGTTGCCTAGGCCTTTAGCAGTCGTCAGTACATCTGGAATAATATTGGTATGCTGGTAAGCAAAATATTTGCCGGTACGTCCATTTCCGGTTTGTACTTCATCCAGCATCATCAGCCAGTTGTGCTGGTTGCAAATTCGACGGACATCTTCCAGATAGCTGAAGCCTTGTGCTGCGGTATTCACGCCACCTTCACCCTGAATAGGCTCAATCAGGATAGCGACAATATCCGGATGCTGAAGTGCAGCCTCTTCAATGGCTTCGAGGTCGCCAAATGGTACACGGATAAAGCCTTCTACCAGTGGAGCAAAGCCTTCCTGGACCTTTTTATTACCTGTGGCAGATAAAGTTGCCAAAGTCCGGCCATGAAAAGACTTGTCCGCTACAATAATTTTAGGGGTAGCTATACCTTGCTGATAACCGTATTTACGCGCAATTTTGATAGCACCTTCATTGGATTCAGCACCACTGTTTGAAAAGAAAATCTCTTCCATACCAGAGACCTGAGCCAATTTCTGCGCAGCAGCTGTTTGCCAAGGTACTTCAAACAGATTGCTGGTATGAATGAGAGTCATCGCCTGTTCGGCAATTGCTTCGGCCAGTACTGGGTGAGCGTGGCCTAAACCGCATACGGCAATACCGGTAAGTGCATCCAGATACTCGGTGCCATCTTCGGTATAAAGATATGCTCCTCGGCCTCGGACAAAACTGATCGATTGACGGCCAAAGACTGGCATCAGATGCGATGGTTGATCAGCTTGTACAGGGGCGAGGGTAATATTATTCATGGCTAACTCTTGATGTTAGGTGGATTAAAAAGTTTATATAAGCAAAAACAGCCTCAGAATAAAAGGCCAAAAATCAAATTAACATAGAAATATCTTTGACACGGACCCAGTTTTCCTCAGTTTTAGGTATAATGGCCGATAGAATAGTTGAGGATTGATCTATGACTGAACAAGCACGTGATACTGAAGCGTTAATTCGCGATCAAATCGCTAAACATGCTGTACTTCTTTATATGAAAGGCACTCCACAATTTCCGCAGTGTGGTTTCTCAGCGCGTGCTGTAGAAGCACTCAGTCAAATTGGCCGTCCATTTGCGTATGTAAATATTCTGGAAAATCAGGATATTCGTGCAACACTGCCTAAAATTGCTAACTGGCCAACTTTCCCACAACTCTGGGTAAATGGTGAGCTGGTAGGCGGAAGTGACATTATGCTGGAAATGTTTCAAAATGGTGAGCTCAAGCCATTGGTCGAGCAGTATAGCCCAGCTCCAGAAGCTTGAGTAACTGCCCAACCATAAAAAAGCGCCTTGTTAAAGGCGCTTTTTTATTAAGAGGTCAGGGCTGACCAGAAAGTTCAGCAGATATATTACCTGCTGGTATTTGATCGACTGTATTCCCTTCAATGGCAATCTTTATTTCATTTTTCTTCTTTTTTTTCTTCTTTTTTTTTTTCTTCTTAGGTTCCTCACTCATTTCTTCACCATCTTCAAGTGCTTGCCAGTATTCAAGCTGCTCCATAACTGCCGCATAGATGGAACCTTTACTATAACGGCCTTTTTTATCTAATGTACCTACAGGTTGGGCCATTAAAATCTCTAGCGCCTGATCAATCGTGCTAATAGCATGGACATGAAACTGGCCGGCATTGACAGCATCAATCACATCTTGGCGTAGCATCAGGTGCTGCATGTTTTGGCGGGGAATAATGACGCCCTGCTTTCCGGTCAGACCTTGCAGTTTACATGCATCAAAGAAGCCTTCGATCTTGGCATTGACGCCACCCACCGGCTGTACCTGACCAAGCTGGTTCATAGAGCCTGTAATTGCCCAAGACTGGTCAATCGGAATCTGACTAATAGCAGAGAGCAGGGCCGATAACTCTGCAACAGTGGCGCTATCTCCATCTACTTGTCCATAACTCTGTTCAAAAGCCAATGCTGCCGAGAAATGAAGCATTTGCTCGCGGCCAAAATGTGCTTTCAAAAAGCTGGACATCAGTAGTACGCCTTTGGCGTGTAAAGAACCACCAAGTTCAACACTGCGTTCGATATCAAGAATATCTCCACCGCCTTGGTATACCGATGCAGTCAGGCGGGAAGGCAGGCCAAACTCTACATCTGTATAATGAATTACAGATAAGGCATTAATCTGGCCTAGACGGTGCCCAGACGTTTCAATCAGCTGAGTACCGCGGGATAGGTCCTGCCAATAAAGCTCCCTTAAATAACCTAAGCGATATTTACGATGGTCAAGTGCCATATTGATGTATTTGGCAGAAACCACCTTGTCACCCGCCTGATGGGCGTGATGATGAGCTTCACGTATCAGGTCACCTAAAGTCAGTGCATGTAAAGACAGAGAACTTTGATCTTCTGCCTGGCGGCTTGAGTCTGTCAGGAGCGCAGCAAGTGCAGAGCGGTCAAAGGGTAATAACTTATCTGCCTGTACATAATCTGCAATGAGCTGCATGTAAGCCTGTTCGTTAGTGTCATTACGTTGTAATGTATCAGTAAAATCTGCACGGATTTTAAAAATACTATCGAGTTCTGGTTCAACCTCCAGAATCTCATAATAAATCTCAGGTTCAGCCAGTAGAACCACCTTTAAGTTTAAAGGTACAGGTGCAGGTTCGATTGAAATACTGCCAGTCAAAGTTAGCATATGTTCAAGCGATGATAATTTAAGCTGCCCAGACTTTAAGGCACGTTTTAAACCCTGCCATGCATAAGGCTGTTCTAAAAGCTGTTCTGCTTCTAAAATCAAGAATCCGCCGTTGGCTTTATGCAGTGCACCAGGGCGGATCAGACTAAAATCTGTACTGATCGTACCATTTTGAGTTAGCTGCTCAACATGGCCTAAAAGATTGTAGTGGGTTGGGAAATCTTCAAAAATAACAGGGGCGCCGCTGTTTGGCTTATTACTGACTATAGTATTGACCTGATAGCGGGAAGGGACACGACTGAATAAAGCAGGCGAGAATTCGTCTTCTTCCTGATCCAGAATCATCTCGACATTTTCAATAATGTTTTCTGCATATTGCTTCAGGTATTTCTCTAAGCCGGCAACTTCAGCGTATTTATTGAGAATACTCTCAATTCGCGGCATTACCACCTGTTTAGCAATTTCGCGGTTCAGGTCTGATACCTGATCTCTGGCTTCATCTTCAAGATCACCCAAATGTAAGCCCAATCGCTCCAGTTTTTTATCCATATAACGCATATTGGATGCGATTTCAGCACGTTCTTTGCTGCTCAGTGCATTAATTTCGGTCTGGCTCAGTTCTTCAAGTTTGCCATCTTTAATCTGTACAGGAACAAAGCAATGCTGTTCTTGATGGGAGACCAGTTTAAGGTCAAGGCCTTCGCCCTCTTTGGTTAATTCTACCAGTGCCTGCTTTTGTTCATTGCCGGTTTGCTGACGAATTAACTCGATCTGGTTGTGATAGGTCTCGGCACTAAAGCGCCGTTCTAACTGTTTGAGTGCAACCTGCCAGGTTTGATGCAGGGCTTTTTGAAACTTGGGTCCATGTCCGGCCGGAAAACGTAGTAGTATGGGCTGGCGGGCATTTTCAAAATTATTGACATACACCCAGTCGTCTGGCGTAGGCATGGCTTTGGCATGCTGCTGTAACAGGCGCCGGATCATGGTACGTTTACCCAGACCTGCTGTACCTACAGCAAAGATATTATAGCCTGAATAAGGTAGCGTAATTCCGGCCTCGACAGAGGCTTTGGCCCGGTCTTGACCTAAAAAATTATTAAGAGGCTTGATCCGTTTTGTTGAGGAAGGAATTTTCTCCAGATCAGGAATATGAGTAAGCTGTTCTGGCTTGAGCGCAGTTAAGTTTAAAGTATTTCGAATTTCAGTCCGGTCCAATGCTGATGGATAGGCATGATCAAGTTGTTTCTCAAGATTAATTGTAGTAGTGGTAGATAAAGAAGATGTCATTTGATCGAGTCTTTGGGTCACTGTAAAATCCAAAACTTAATATTCGCTAGAGTTTTAAAGGTATACAGGTTTAAGGGAAAATATCAAGCAGGCGAATCAGCTTTCATTATAAAAGACAGCGGATTTCATAAAAAGCATTGAAACCTGATCAATTAAACGTTTGAATAGCAAAATTTAAGATTCACTGGAAAATAATTATTCAATGTCCACACAAAGTTCAGGATGGAAAGCCGCTTTCTTAGCCTTTCTTGACCGCCGAGCCCTTATTATGCTGTTTTTGGGTTTTTCTGCCGGTATCCCTATTTTATTGATTTTTTCAAGCCTGTCACTGTGGCTGGGCGAGGCAGGGATAGATAAAAGTGCAGTGACTTTTTTTAGCTGGGCAGCATTGGGCTATTCTTTTAAGTTTGTATGGGCACCTTTAATTGATGAGCTGCCTGTCCCGTATCTGACCAGAACTCTAGGGCGTCGCCGAGCCTGGTTGCTCATTGCACAGTGTTTGATCATTACTGCAATTTGTATTATGGCTTTTTCTGATCCGGCGCTCGGGCAGAGTCATCTGATCCAGATGGCAGCAGGTGCCGTATTACTAGGTTTCTCGGCAGCAACACAAGATATTGTAATTGATGCCTACCGAATCGAGCTTGCTGAAACAGAAATGCAGACAGTCCTTGCATCTACTTATAATGCCGGTTACCGGATTGGTATGATTGTCGCCGGTGCAGGTGCTTTATTCCTGGCAGCATATTTAGGAACTGCTAAAGGTAATTATATCTATACTGCGTGGCAGACTACTTATCTGGTTATGGCAGCCGTCATGTTAGTTGGTGTATTGACTACACTTATTATTCGCGAGCCACAAGTAAACCGGATCTATAAAGAATATAAACGTAGTGATTACTACCGGCTGGTGGCAGTATTTTTTGTTGCGGTAATCAGCTTCGTTACTGCCTATATTTACTCAGGTACTGCCGTTGAAGCACTTGTTCATAATATGGGTATTGAAGATAGTTTTCTTTTGTTCCTGTTTGAAGCTTTGCGCTTTTTAGGCTCAGGCGCAGTATCAATACTGGTAGGTACTACGCTGGTAAAACTGGGCGCTGTAAACCGGCAGATGGCTTTTGAAACCTGGGTAAATCCAATATTAGATTTTTTTAAACGCTATGGATTAAAACTGGCGCTGGTATTATTGCTGTTAATTGGTTTTTACCGGATTTCCGATATTATTGCTGGTGTCATATCTAATGTGTTTTATCAGGATCTCAATTTTAGTAAAGAACAGATTGCCGAAGCGGTTAAAGTATATGGCGTAATTTTTAGCCTGATCGGTGGTTTTTTGGGCGGTTTGCTGGCGCAGCGCATTAACATCATGAAATTAATGTTTGTAGGGGCAGTATTGGCCAGTTCTACCAACTTAATCTTTATTGGCTTGGTTAAATCTGGCCAGCCATTAGGTGATATTGAAATTTCAGTGGGTCATCAAACTTATCAGACTACTACAGATGAAGTAGGAACTTGGAGTGTAGCAATACCCAACAGCCAGCTTGCACAGCAAAGCCAGATTTCAGTAAAAACTCAGTATGCAGATAGTCCTGAGCAGGTTAATGCCTATATACCTTATTTAACTCAGGGTCATAACCGTTCTCAACTGCTGTTACTACCCATTACCAGTGATAACCAGCTGGATCAGCAGGAGCAGAAAAATAGCTTAGTGGTAAGAGGGCAGTATGCTGGCCCTGCTTTTAATCCAGAGCAAAAAATAGTTTTACGTCTGGATGGTCATAATTTCGATGCCAAACTTGATGACAACGGTATATTTAGCGCAGCAATAGATGCTCATCTGCTAGTCAATTCTCCAAGTAAAACAGTTATTGCGGAGTTGATAGAAAACAAGCAGGTAAAATTACGAACAACACACTCTTATAAAGTGAATAATTTAAAAACAGCCAAACAGCTTGATATTGATATTCAGCCACTTTCTGTTGTTGACCCCCAAAAAGACACAACAGTTGTAAATGGTAAAGTCATTAAACCTTATAGCTCGCTCTGGTTATATTTTGCCATTATTGTTGATAATCTGGCGTCCGGCCTGGCAGGTGCAGCATTTATTGCCTTTTTATCTAGCTTGACCAGCGTTTCTTTTACCGCTGTTCAATATGCTATTTTTAGTTCACTTATGACATTAACTCCTAAGATTTTAGGAGGGTATTCAGGTACTATTGTTTCCAATATCGGTTATCCAAAGTTTTTCCTTATGACTACACTAATCGGTATCCCGATTTTGGTATTAGTCGTATGGGTAGCAAAATTACTGCGACAACATCAATCTCTAGAATCTGAACATAAAGGTGATTAATCATGCGCATGCTGCATACCATGTTACGAGTAGGCAATTTAGAACAGTCTCTCAAGTTCTATACTGAAGTGCTCGGTATGACTTTACTTCGTAAACGTGATTATGAAGAGGGCGGCTTTACTCTGGCATTTGTAGGATATGGTGATGAAGCAAACCATACAGTACTTGAGTTAACTCACAATTGGGATACAGAAAGTTATGAATTGGGCAATGCTTACGGTCATATCGCCATTGCAGTAGAAGATGCCTACAAGGCATGTGAGGAAATTAAAGCACGTGGTGGTAATGTGGTTCGTGAAGCTGGACCGATGAAAGGTGGAGTTACCGTAATTGCCTTTGTTGAAGACCCAGATGGTTATAAAATTGAGCTGATTCAACAGGACGATAATGCTAGAAACAATTAAGTAAAAGACTAAGTGTTCAAAGAAAATACCGAACATTTTAGCTAAACACTAGCTTAAATAATTACGCTCAGTAAGATGAAACTTTACCTAAAGGTAAAATCGTCTGACTGGGCTTTTCTATTATTAATTTTCAGCCTATAAAGAAACAGGATGTTGATTATGAATATATTAAAATTACTGGCATTGGACCGCTTTACTATATTGCTGATTGTAATGGTTATACTGGCAACTTTTTTACCAGTAAGTGGTGAGCTAGCTAAAGTCTTCGGGGTTATTACCAATATAGCGATTGCCATTTTATTTTTTCTGCATGGAGCAAAATTATCACGCCAGGCAATTGTTGAAGGTATATTGCACTGGAAATTGCATGTAGTGGTTTTTGCTTTTACGTTTGCTGTATTTCCTATCATTGGCCTATTAGCCAAACCTGTGCTACTTCCGATGCTTGGTGAGCAACTATACTTGGGTTTTCTGTTTATGTGCTTTTTGCCATCTACAGTTCAATCTTCAATCGCTTTTACTTCAGTTGCCAAAGGCAATGTTGCGGCGGCAGTATGTAGTGCTTCATTTTCAAATCTAGTGGGTATGTTTATTACTCCGGTTCTTGTCAGTCTTTTTATTTTTGGACAATCCAAACATGATTATGATCCGACTTCATCCATTATAGAAATTACTTTATTACTGCTTGTTCCATTTATTGCGGGACAGTTATTACGGCCTTATGTTTTTCCCCTTATGCAAAAAGCGCCAAGTATTGTAAAAACTTTTGATCAGGGCACTATTTTAATGGTGGTCTATGGCGCATTTAGTGGTGCTGTTGTAACAGGTCTCTGGCAACAGGTAAGCTGGTTGACTCTATTTAACCTGACTCTAATATGTTCAGTTTTTCTGACAGTGATTATGTTGCTGGCCTGGTATATTCCTAAATGGCTGGGATTCAACAGACCAGACCAGATTGCAGTATTTTTTTGCGGTTCAAAGAAGACCTTGGCTAGTGGTGTACCCATGGCACAGATTCTGTTTGCAGGGCAGCCACTTGGCATGATTGTTCTACCGATTATGATTTTTCATCAGATTCAACTTATGGTCTGCGGCGTAATTGCTAATTATTGGTCTAAACAGGACACTGAGGAATATATGGGTGAAGAGGCGGCAGAATAATTCGCTATAAATTAATTTTTAATTTATAATACTGGCCACTTGTTGTGCTTAGCCCTGACGGAAACCGTCTCGGTGGGCCAAGAGAATGGTCTGTTGTGGTGTTGATCTGCTGTGGTTTTTATTAAGCCCGGCCTTCCTCAAATGATTTGAGAGTGGTCAATTGCGATGACAGCAAAACCTTTCTTTACTTAGGAGTAATCGACGATGCGCGCCGATATTCACCCAAAATATGAAAAACTTGTTGCTACCTGTTCTTGTGGTAACGTAATCGAAACTCGTTCTGCTTTAGGTAAAGAAACTCTTTATCTGGACGTTTGCTCAGCTTGTCACCCATTCTATACTGGTAAGCAGAAGAATGTTGACACTGGCGGTCGTATTGACAAGTTCAAACAACGTTTCGCTGGTATGTCACGTTCTATCAAACGTTAATACTAGAAAAAGAAAACGGGCATTAAGCCCGTTTTTTTACGCTTGAAAACAGCAGCCTGAATTACTGATCCTGTACATCAGTTAAGAATTCCAGTTTTTTCTGGAAATAATTACCTTCCAAATAACGTGCTTCAATATTCCATGCATTGGCAAACAGGTTCATGTCATCAAGTTCACGCAAAATAATTTCAACAGGCTTAATTGCCAGGAAATTGATAATTTTTTCTTGCAGGTTACCTAGTTCTTTATCATTGGAAATCAATTGTGTTAACTGTTGATCTAAGGTGACATACTGTAGCTCTATCTGATTTAGTAATGATTCACTATAAATAGAATTTCCAAAATTCCGGATTGAGATCTCTGCACCATATTGACGTAATAGCGCAATCTGCTTTTGTGCTGCCGGTAAATTGTAAAGAATTTCTTCCTCAGCAAATTGCAAAATAAGTGGATGGGACTGTTTACTACCAATAATGGTAATAAGTTTAGCCACCAATTCAGGAAGCTGTGAGTCATTAAATAAAATATGCTGATTCAAGTTAACAATCAGTCTGGCGTCAGGGTATTGGCGAATAAAATTATGTAATTGTTTACAGGCTTCTACCAGTACCCAGCGATCAAGTTTGATTGAAAGCTCATGGTTTCCTTGTAGGTCAGCTAAACCAGAAAATTCTTGCCAGCGATTTTCATAAATAATACCGCTGGTAACTTCATAAGTATAAAGATTGATATCTTGCTTATCATAAAGCTGTTGATATCTTAAATGAATATCTGCCTGCTGGAGTTTCTGGGCCAATACTTGTACCAGTGAAGGAGTAGAGGTGGCTGCGCTCAGAGCGGTTTCTGGAACTTCAGGTACCGGAGCCGGCTCAACTTCAAGCGGAGCAGTTAATTCTAGTTCAGGCTCATGTTTCAGCTCAGGCAGGTGATGGTTAAATGCATACTCCAGAAGCTCTTCGAAATGATCATTGTCCCGAATTTCATCTGGAATGAGTGTATAACCAATTTGTAGTTGCAACGAGAAATTCACATCATTAACTGTCAGAAGCTGGGCTTTTTCGAGGGCGCGCAGACTCATTAACTGAGATTCTAATATTTCTTCAGATTCTGCTTGGAACAGAGCACCATATAGTATGGTATGAACTTTAAAGACCAGCGTATGAGTTTGCTCTCTAATAAAGTCTTCAATATTCAGAAAGTAAGTTTTTAAAGTATTCCAGTCACTCTTGAAAATCTGATCAGAGCAGGTGGCCAGACTAAATACCACCAGAGCATTAAATTTTGCAGGCTGGCTAATTAAATAACGGTTGACCAGCTGGAAAGGGTTAACTGAACTTGAGTTTTTCTCTGATATCTGGGGTGAGCTATTATTAGAGAGCAAGGTATTAGAATTACTTGAGTCACAATTAATTCTAATTTGTAGAGCGTCTTCCTCAGCAGCAGATACAAATTCAAGTTCAAGTGCGGATGAACAGGCAACCTGACTGTTTAGAGTGCGTATTTCGAAATGCCCCTGATCAAACTGCCCCTGACTGATTTTTTTAAAACGCTGTTTAAAATCATTCAGATCTTCAGGCTGTAATATATCTAAAAGAGGTAATCCAATAACTTCGTCTTCTTTTTCCAAGCCGAATAAATTCAGGTATTCATTGTTTGCCTGAATATGAATTCCTTCCTGAATAATAGCAACAGCTTTATGACTTTCCTGAACCAGGGTCTGCGCCTGATTCTGGGCCATCTCAAGTTCAATACTTAAACGCTGTTGAGCCTGTACCAGTCGGTAATATGAAAGTGCCCGTACCAGCCCTATATAAAAACGTTCTGGAAAATCCAAGTTAATGACATCATAGACACCTTTATATATATAGTGATTATATTGTGCCGGTTCATATTGATCAGGCTTTATAAGGAGCACCGGCAAACTTGACTGGGTTGATGCCTGTACGATTGAAAGAGCCTGTTCAACTTTAAGATCATAGGCCCGGCCGAAAATAATCAGATCCCAATCCAGATGAAGCTGCTTTTCAAAACTTTTTAAGTCATCCAACAGCACTGCCTGTACCAGATGATCTTGCTGAGCAAAAATCTCTATAATCTGGTTATAACGGATCTGATTATCATCAATAATGAGTAGACGCGTTTCAGTACGTTTGAATTTTTTGGAGAGTAGCGGGTTTCTCACTTCAATGCTTCCCATAAATCTTGTTTATTTAATTCTTGCGCCTGTTTATCCATAAACTGATCGAGTAACCCCTGTTGCTGCTCGTTAATCAACTCAAAATTGAACTGGATAAAGCTTTGGGTAATCAACAATGCCTTGGTAAGACAAATTTTGATTTCTTCCTGGCCCAAGCGCAAGTAAATAGTTTGGTGTTCTTTAAAGGTTTGTGAACCTGGTAAAATAAGGGTGACCTGCTGCTGAAAGACGGCTTTTTGAATAAGTAAAGCAGGATGATAATTAATTGTATGAAGATCAATCTGCATTCGAACTGCGCACGGATACATCTCTTGTGCCAAAATTTCCAGTCCAAGTTCTAGGCTTTTATTGGTAGACTGCTTAATCCAGCGAATGACTCCACCTCGCCATTTCTCTTGGGTTTCTTCCTTAACCAATATAAATTCGCCTGTGCGTAAATTTTTTGGGGTTTCACCTTTCCATTTAATTCGGTAACCATTTAAGCTGACATCAAGCACGCTGGTCTGATAAAGCTGTTTGGCTTTCCGATCCAATAGCCGGCTAGAGCTGACCTGGGGAAGAGTATCAGGCGTATCTTTATCCCAGTTTAATAATAATTTTGATTCACTTTGAAAGCCATAATTATTTTCCAGCATTAATGTTTCATTAAAAGTCTTGGCTTTTGAAAGATAGAAATGTGCAGACAATAAACTAAAACAGATATCTAGCTGTGCAGAATATTGATAGCGGTCATGACGGCGTTCTGTCGTGCTGCCTAAAATGGTTTGTACATGGAATTTGAGTGCCAAACTTAAATTTTTCTGTTCATGTTTTGATAAAAATTCTGGCGTTCTTCCAAAAGTCGCATTGATGTGTTCCAGCAATTCCTGAGTAGTAATAAAAAAACTGGGTTCAAAATCCGGATTCTGTTTTTTCTGGTGAATTGGTGGGTAGTCTTTATTGCAATCTACAACATATTTGGTGAGAGTCGTTGCTCTAGGTAAAATTTGGATCAGCTTCGCCCAGTCAAAACTGCATTGATAAAGTGACTGAATTTCAGAGGGCCGAATTTGATGAGCATTAAAAATGTCCAGTAAGATCAGCTGGGCATAGGTTTGATTAATATTGGCTAAAGTATTTTGAGTGCCCTGTATCTGGTTAATACTGTTCATATGAAAATCATTTTTTAAAGCAATATCATACAGCTGATGAGCAATGAGCCATTGACCGGTAAAATAGTGACTATAAAGTATTTGCTGTTGATACAGTAGGCTGACAAGTTGTTGCAGGGCATAATAAATTGCCAATGTTCGAGCTATAGATAAGTTTTTTTTCTGATTAAAAGCAAAAAGAGAAAATTTTTGATGAGCGAGCTGCTCGTGCGCAGAACGCGCAATATTAATATAAACTCCTGCAAAGTGACAGCGTAGTAGCATAGCCAGTTCAATAATATGCTCATTACGGTCAGTACTGATAGGACCCTGATTAAAAAAATGTTTTTCTAAGCTGGCCAGTACTTTATCGATGGTAGGATGCAAACTATGAATCAGGTCAAATCTGAGTGTTTCACTACATTTTAAGCGAGAGATTTCGAGTACGGCATGAAACAGCGACTTAGAGGTGTCACCAAGCTGCATGAAAGACAGATTACCTGCCCACATTTCCAGATCTTTCACTGTAGCGGGTGCAAAGCTAAGTTTTTCCCTATCAAGAACATTGGGGGAATGAAATATTTCTGAAAATGTACTATTCATCATACTTATTATAGAAACTCAAATTGTTATAGTCCCAAACAGCGGTGTCTTATTCTTCTCACCTGCAATCTCCCTAACCAGTTTAGGTACTAAATAACCTGGCAGACTTGCTAGGACCTCTTTATAAACTTCATCAATCTTTGAAGAAGGCAAGTCAAAGTGATGGGCCCCCTTAACTTTATCCAGCACATGTAAATAATAAGGCATAACCCGTGCCTCGAACAGTCTATAACTTAAATTGATTAATACTTCCGCAGAATCATTAATACCCTTAAGTAAAACTGCCTGATTGAGCACAGTGACCTGACGGCATGCCAGTTCATGCAGTTTTGAACAGGTGAAGTCATCGAGTTCTGAAGCATGATTAGAGTGTACCACCAGTATAATACGTAGCCTACTGTTTTCCAAAAGAGAAATTAACTCATGATCAATACGGTCTGGAATCACAATCGGCACACGTGAATGTATTCTAAGCGTATCAATCTGGGGAATAGACTCAAGCCTTTCCAGCCATAAACCGAGCTTACGGTTGGATAAAGTCAGTGGATCACCACCACTTAAAATAATTTCATGAACCTCAGGTTGACTTAAAATATAATTTTTAATTGCTGGCCAGTCTTCATTTTTAGGTAAATTTTCCTGATAGGGGAAGTGGCGGCGAAAGCAATAACGGCAATGAACTGCACAGGCGCCTGTTAAAGTAAGCAGGAAACGTGTTTTATATTTATGCAAAACACCAGGTAAAAGATTGGCTGCCTCTTCACCTAAAGGATCAGTAACAAATCCTGGAACATCCTCTAGTTCAAGATGATGTGGCAAGACTTGCAGCAAAAGAGGATCAAGAGGGTCACCAACGCACATTTTTGCAACAAATGCGCGCGGTACGCGCAATTTAAACTTTTCAGAAGCCAGAACTGCCCCTGATAATAACTGTTCGGGTGAAAGCTGAAGCGCGTGTAACAATTCTAGCGGGTCAGTAATTAGGTCACTGAGTTGTGATTGCCAGTTTTGCTCTTGATATAAATAGTTTATCATGCCACACGTTAAAAATAATGCTAGTCTAGCATTAATAGATTTAAGTTAGTAAGTTTGGAGCGTGCCAGTCATGGCCAATTATTCTACAAATGATTTCAAATCAGGCCTCAAGGTTATGCTTGATGGCAACCCATGTTCAATCATGGAAAACGAATACGTAAAACCGGGTAAGGGGCAGGCGTTTAACCGCGTTAAACTGCGTAACCTGAAAACGGGCAAAGTATTAGAAAAAACATTCAAGTCAGGTGATTCACTCGAAGGCGCCGATATTGTAGAAGTAGAAATGAACTACTTGTACAACGATGGTGAAATGTGGCATTTCATGGACCCTGAATCTTTTGAACAGATTGCTGCTGATAAAAACGCTATGGGCGATGCAGCAAAATGGTTAAAAGATGATTCAAATGAAGCCTGCACAATTATGCTGTTTAATGGTGTACCTTTAAACGTAAGTGCACCAAACTTCGTTACCTTAAAGATTATTGAAACTGATCCGGGTGTACGTGGTGATACCTCTGGTGGTGGCGGCAAGCCGGCAAAACTGGAAACTGGTGCAGTAGTACGTGTTCCATTATTTGTACAGCAAGAAGAAAGTGTTCGTGTAGATACCCGTACTGGTGAATACTTAGAACGTGCATAATGGTTTAAAAATAGACTATTATCAAAAGGGATGATCATGATCATCCCTTTTTTAATGCCAAAGTATTAGATGAAAACAAAAAGATGAGGAGTAGAGTCAAAAAAGGAAATTTGCAAAGGGAAAGTAGCACGATGAATAACAATAACTAACCTGCTTAAATAATTGAAATACGAGGTCAAGATGGAATCAATTCAAACTAAGTCATCCCCCTTTTCAAAATTGATCTGGGTGATTGTAGCAATTATCGGGGCAATATCTTTCGGGATACTTGCTGTCAGTCGTGGTGAACATGTTAATGCAGTCTGGTTAGTGCTTGCTGCTGCCTGTGTCTATAGTATTGCTTATCGTTTTTATAGCCTGTTTATAGCCAACAAGGTGTTTGAGCTTAATGCCAGACGGCTCACTCCAGCTTATCGGATGACCGATGGCCTGGATTATGTCCCAACCAATAAATATGTACTTTTTGGCCATCATTTTGCTGCAATTGCCGGTGCGGGACCTTTGGTAGGACCGATTCTGGCAGCCCAGATGGGGTACTTGCCCGGAACGATCTGGTTGCTGGCTGGTGTAGTACTGGCTGGTGCTGTACAGGATTTTCTGGTCCTGTTTATTTCTACCCGGCGTGATGGACGCTCACTGGGGGAAATGGCAAAACAGGAGCTTGGATCTTTTGCCGGTGTGATTGTAATGCTGGGCGCACTTGGGGTAATGATTATCATTTTGGCAGTACTGGCGCTGGTCGTAGTCAAGGCTTTAACGAATAGTCCTTGGGGGGTATTCAGTATTGCGGCTACTATTCCTATTGCAATTTTCATGGGCATTTACATGCGCTATATACGCCCGGGCAAGATTGCAGAAGTCTCAGTGATTGGTTTCATTCTGATGATGCTAGCCATTGTGTATGGAGGAAATATTGCTGCACATCCATACTGGGGACCATTTTTTACACTTTCAGGTACTCAGTTGACCTGGTGTCTGATTATTTATGGTTTTGTGGCTTCAGTACTGCCAGTATGGCTGTTGCTTGCACCACGTGACTATCTATCGACCTTCTTGAAAATTGGGGTAATTGTCGGGCTGGCTGTTGGTATTATTTTTGCCTTGCCAGAACTAAAAATGCCTGCTGTAACTCACTTTATTGATGGTACTGGGCCTGTATTTGCCGGTTCGCTCTTTCCATTTCTGTTTATTACTATTGCCTGTGGTGCAATTTCAGGTTTTCACGCGCTCGTTTCTTCAGGTACCACACCAAAGCTGGTTGAAAATGAAGTTCATATCCGCATGATCGGTTATGGCGGTATGTTGATGGAATCTTTTGTTGCGATCATGGCCATGATCTGTGCAACGGTACTGGAACCAGGAGTATATTTTGCAATTAATGCTCCTGCTGCTGTTTTGGGTACAACAGTTGAAAGTGCAGCAGAAGCTGTACGTAATCTGGGCTTTGTTGTGACACCCGAAGCATTAGCACTGCTCGCAAAAGAGGTAGGAGAAACTACGATCTTGTCCCGTACAGGGGGAGCGCCAACATTTGCAATTGGTATGGCTCATATTATTTCCGAAATCTTTAACAGCCGTGCCATGATGTCATTCTGGTATCATTTCGCTATTCTGTTTGAGGCTTTATTCATCCTGACAGCAGTCGATGCCGGTACACGTGCCTGCCGTTTTATGGTACAGGATACAGTAGGTATTGTAATTCCGGCTGTAAAACAGTCTCATAATTTCTTTGGAAACCTGCTGGGGACTGCGGTAGCTGTAGCCGGTTGGGGGTTCTTTGTATATCAGGGCGTTGTCGATCCGCTAGGCGGTATTAACAGCTTGTGGCCATTATTTGGTATTGGTAACCAGATTCTGGCAGCAATGGCACTAATCTTAGGTACAGTCATCCTTTTCAAAATGAAGAAAGAAAAATATGTTTGGGTCACGATTTTGCCTACTATTTTCCTTTTCATCACTGCAATGACAGCAGGCTGGCAAAAAATCTTCCATGAAAATCCGAAAATTGGTTTCTTGGCGCAGGCTAATCGCTTCTCTGATGCAATTGCTCGTAATGAGATTCTGGCTCCGGCAAAAAGTATTGCTGAGATGCAGATGATTGTCATGTCGAATCAGATTAATGCCGTCCTCTGCGGTTTCTTTATGATTGTGGCAATCGTGATGGTCATTGCATCTATCCGTGTGGTACGTCGTGCCTTGGCTAGCCCAACACCGACAGTAAATGAAGCACCCGCGGTATATCGTGATGAGACAGCGCCTGTAACTTCGGTCAGAGGAGAGTCTTAATGAAATTGAAGCTTGCAAAAAATAGTACGACTGTTCTGGCAAAGATAATCAAATTTACACTTTTGTCGCAAAAGCATCTGATTTTCTCTCCTAAGAACTGGTCACGTATCGCGACTTTATGGCAACGTTTGCAACAAAGTTTTCGCCTGATGGTAGGGGTGCCTGATTATCAGACTTATTTAGAACACATGAAACAGCACCATCCAGATCTTGAAGCAATGGACGCTAAAACATTTTATCGCCACTGTGTAGATTCACGTTATCCATCGGCAGGTGGAGATTTAAAAAAATGTCCATGTTAGTAATAATTTAGTAACTTAGAAAAACATAAAAACGGTGTATGTTAAATATACACCGTTTTTTTATTCAGGAAGGAAGGGGATGTGGGGAACCAACAGGCTTCAAAAGAATGAAAAAGATCAACAGAATGAAAAACTAGCCAGGCAGATAGGAGAGTATGCCTCACAAATAGACAGCTTTTTACAGCAGATCAATACCATTATTCTGGATAAACCGCAGCAAACTAAATTGGCCTTAAGTTGTTTGCTAGCAGGTGGGCATGTCCTGTTTGAAGACTTGCCCGGATTAGGTAAAACTACTTTATCGAGTGCATTAGCGCATATTGCCGGTTTAAGATTTCAGCGCATACAGTTTACCAATGACATGTTGGCCAGTGATGTAATTGGAATTAATATATTTAATCAGGCTGAACATATTTTTGAGTTTAAACCAGGACCGGTTTTTACCCAGATTTTACTGGCTGATGAGATTAACCGTTGTAGTCCGAAAACACAGAGTGCCTTGCTGGAGGCTATGGAGGAAGGTTGTGTCACGGTAGACGGTGTCCGACATGCTTTACCTCAGCCATTTTGGGTGATTGCTACACAAAACCCTTTATTCCAGAGTGGAACTTATGCCTTGCCAGAGTCCCAGCTGGACCGTTTTTTAATGCGATTATCCTTGGGCTATCCATCGCGCCAGGCAGAAAGGATTCTGTTACAACAGGACTCGCGTCAGGCATTAATATCAACAATTGAGCATGTCTTTAGCCAGCAGGATATTCTGAATCTTCAACAACTGGCACGTAATATTTATTTAAGTGATGTAGTGCTGGATTATATTCTGGATTTGGCTGAAATGACCCGTAAAGGCCGACATGGGTTATCTACCCGCGGAATATTGGCCTTAAAAAAAGCTACGCAGGCCTATGCTCTATTAGAAAAGCGCAGTTATGCGACTACAGATGATGTACAGGCCGTATTTAATGCTGTGGTTTCTCATCGTCTCGGAACAACTGATGCAGAAAGCTATAAGCTTCTGCAAAGTGTGGCGGTTAGTTAGGAGCACACCATTTGCAGAAACATATCCAAGGCTGGCTTGCCAAGCGTTTCCGGATTGATGGGCAAAGAACCCTCAAGCAGCGGGATATATTGGTCTTTATGTATCAGCAGGGTTACCTGTATTTGGTTCTCATACTGATTACTTTTATTGCCGGCGTTAACTATGCCAATAACCTGATACTGGGTTTCTGCTTTTTAATCAGTGCTGTACTTTGTATCAGTTTTTATCTTGCTTTTAAACAGTTGCATCAACTCAAAATAGAAGTGATTGTGCCTGAAGTCGGCCGGGTAGGCCAAGCCATGCAGATAGAGATTATTTTTTATCAGGAGCGAGAGATTGTACGTTATTTAAACCTGTATTATGCAAAGCAAATCATTCCAGTTCTAGTACAGCATAAACAGCAGCGTTTTCATTTACTGGTGTGGCCAGAAGAACGCGGACCATTATATTTACAACGCCTACAGATATATTCTACTTATCCTTTCGGATTGGTTCGCGCCTGGACCTATCTTTATCTGGAGCAAATGAGCTGGATTGCTCCCCAGGCTTTAGATTTTAAAGCTGAGAATGCTGCACAAAATGCATTACAACAGGCACAGGATATGGATGAATTTCAAGAACTGCGTGATTTTAAAACGGGTGACTCTTACCATGCAGTGTCATGGAAGCAGGCTGCTCGAGGTCAGGGCCTCTATATCAAGGTATTTGAAAGCTATCCCGAGCAGAATAAGATAGAAATTTGCTATGAGCATATGCCAAGTTCAGAGCATGAAGAAAAACTGAGTTTAATGATGGGGCTGGTAGATCAATGCGAACAGCAACAATGCCCTTATCGTTTGGTTTTACCACAGGACGAGCTGGCCACCGGATCAGGTGAAGCTCAATTTCAGAAAGCACAAAAATTACTGGCGCAGGCTTAACCATGTTAAATCGACCTGTTCATGGCGCCATGCTACTGGCTCTCGGGCTGATCTGGCTGGCACAACTGGCTTTCACTCCTATAATGAACAGCCTTCTATTTGCTTGTGTAATAATAAGCTTGGCATGGCAATATCATAAAAATCTCCATAAAAAACAGTCTAAAATTTTTCAGGTCATTTTTGTTCTATTGAGCTTTGCTGTGATTTACTGGCAGTATCGGAGTTTCATCGGTGTAGAAGCAGGGGTAACACTATTAGCAGTGGGCCTGTATGGTAAAGCTTTAGAGACTCGAACTCGGCGTGATTATCTAATTATTTTTAACTTTGCACTATTTGTAAGCGCCAGCCTGTTCCTTTATAGTCAAAACATCGGGATGGCTATATTAATCTTATGTTCACTCATCAGCTGCTTGATCGGGCTGTACCGGATTCAGATAAGTGAGTTTAAACAAGAACAGGTTAAAGGCCGTTTAAGAAAGGACTTTCAGCATGTAACTAAGCTGATTCTCTATGCCATACCATTTTTTATAGTACTATTTATTTTTTTCCCACGGTTGCCTCCACTCTGGTCAGTACCATTACAGACTGATCGTGCCACCACCGGCATAAGTGACCGAATGTCACCAGGAGATATCGCCCAGATTTCTCAATCCAGTGCGCTGGCATTCCGGATTTTAGGCAATATACAGAAACTACCTGAGCGTGAGCAGCTGTACTGGCGCGCGATGGTGCTGGATGAATTTGATGGACGGACTTGGACTAGCCATTTTATTAATCAGCAACCTAAGACATTGCCATCTCTTCATATAACTGACGGGCTAGATTACCAGTATCTGCCTGCTGACTCACAACAGCAATGGGTAGTATCGCTTGAAAAGTCTATTCCTTTACAGGCGAACTTCCAGTTACATCAAGACTGGAGTATTACTCCAACCCGTCCAAATCAGGGTGCACAGCCCATTCGACTGCAATGGTTGGGACAATCAGCCCAGACGGTAGCACCCCAATATTCGGATACAGTTCAGGCTATAAACCTGAAAGTACCGAGTAGCACTAATCCCCGGACCCGGCAGTTAGCCAGCAATTTATTTAAACAGAGTAATCAGCAACCTGCCCGGTATGTAGAGAATGTATTGAACTGGTATCGTCGCAATGGCTTTGTCTATACTTTAAGTCCAGGCCGTCTTGGGCAAGACAGAATAGATGAATTCCTGTTTAAGTCCCGGCAGGGTTTCTGTGAGCATTATGCAGGTAGTTTTACAATGTTGATGCGCTATGCCGGTATTCCTGCCCGGGTAGTAGTCGGGTATCAGGGAGGACAGCCGGCTCCAGATGGACAAAGCTGGGAGGTGCGGCAGATGGATGCTCATGCGTGGTCGGAAGTCTATTTAAATGGCCAGTGGCATCGAGTTGATGCAACAGCTGCGGTAGCACCAGAACGGGTAGGGTCGGGCATGCAAGACTATCTGGAACAGGAGCCTTCTACACTAGGCAATAATCACCGTTCTGGCTTGCAATATCAACAGTTTGCCTTGCTTAAAAATATTCGGGTATGGAGTGATTATGCTTCCTATCAATGGCAAAGCAAGGTCGTAGGATATGATACTGATAAACAAAAAAACTGGCTTGCACGTTTAGGTTTAAAATCTATTTATAGCTATATTCTGATTTTATTTATTAGTATTGTGATGCTGGTTCTAATCTACTTGTTGATACAGTATCGTCAAAATCTACAAAAAATGACCCCTTATGAACGTTCTATAAGAAAATTTACTAAAAATCTTCCCGTTGAACTGCATAAGTACTCTTATGAGACTTTTCAACAGTGGATGATAAGATTGGCTCAATACAGTAATGACACAAGTTCTTTTTATGAACTAGCTCAACTTGACCAGAAAATTCGGTTCATGCAACAGGACACGCCAGAGAATCTTAAAATGTTTAAGAAATTGCTTAAAGACTGTGCATTTGCTTTAAAGCTGAATAAAAAAAACTTGTCAGAAAAATAAAAAATGCATATGATGCAAAACACTTAGGCGTATAGCTCAGTTGGTTAGAGCGCTACGTTGACATCGTAGAGGTCTCCAGTTCGAGTCTGGATATGCCTACCAAATATGACACCTTATGGTGTAAAGGTTTCAAGGAAATACAAGTACTTGAAGCCTTTTTTAATATCTGGCATTCATAAAATAAAATGTTTTTAATTTTATAGGCGCTGTCATAGATATAGAACGTAAAAAAGTCCTCATAGTGAGGACTTTTTATATTAACGCTGAGTTTTAAATTCAAGCACTGTATTCTTGTTGCTGTCCATTAGTTTTAGCTCAGTTTCACTCACCTTATATTCAGTAACCTGATTCAAAGCATTAGTAAATTTATCTGGTAAATTTGTAGGGCTTAAACACGCTCTTCGTGTTTTGGCTATTTCTGAGAAAGTAATTTGTGTACCTTTCACTGTATAGCCCCCCATAAGACGGTTACAGCCATCAGTTCCGCTAAGTTGAGTATTATCAAAAGTTAAACTTGGGACATCAGATTGCTGAGGATCAGCCTTATATTTTACATCATTGATCTGAGTTACTATCCAAGTCTTGTTTTGTAATAAAGCCAAGTTGCGGTCAGTAGATGGGTTGTTCATAGTAGCACAACCGGCAAAAGCTAAAGTGGATGCAATGCTAGAGGCTATAAAAAGTTATTTTATCAATTTTTTCTCCTATAAAACTTTAAATTATATTCTTAGGTTAACTACTACAGCATAGAACAAATTTAACTAAGTACGCAGGTAAATTACTTTTTATCAATACTTTATTAATAAAAATAACATAGATAATATTTTTTATATAAAAATTTAATAAAATTATATTATTAAGTTTGAAAGATTTTTAATTTTAAAAAAATAAAAGATAAATAATAAGGTTTTCTTTAAAAAAATTAAAATTAAAAATAGTAAAATTAAATTTTAATTAAAAAATTATTTAACTATGAATATAAATTATATAGTTATTATATTCTTTATTGCCAAATTAAAAAAATTTTTTGATCATAAAAACCTATAATTATTTCTAATAAGTTTGTTATTTCAGAAAGCTGTGCTAAGATATAAAACTTAATGAAGGCAAACCTCATACGATGCCACTCCCATTTTTCAAGATTCTCTTGAGATTTTGTAGTTATTAAAATTAAAACAATTTTATTTTAATCAAATAATTGTTCGAAAACTGCTCTAAAGAGTTTACTAAAGTTTATTGTATTGGTGTATATATTGAAATATCCAAATTTTCGTACCGCGAAATCTATCGACGGTGATATTATTCGTGTTCAGATTATAGCTTCAGAAAGAAAACAAAATATTTCTGGTGGCTTTAAATGGGTAAAAGTAGGTGAAAAAGTTCTACTTGATTCCGGAAGAGAGATTAATTTTAATCTGGATGGCCAAAGCTTTTATGTTGCGCCTAATCAGATGTACCGGTTATAAATATTAAGCTCACTTTAGTGGGCTTTTTTATTTGCTAAGAAGTGATAATTTCAATAAATTATAAATTTTTAGAAGAGGAATAATAAGAATTAATGTAAAGAA